>NZ_NHSN01000008.1 GCF_016653405.1 Halorhodospira halophila | reverse complement strand
GGGTGGCCGAGCGCCCGCGGATGCCGCAGGCGCCGCCGCCGTCGGTGGCCCCGCCGGAGACGGCCCCCGGCGAGCCCGAAGCGCACCTGGCATCCGCCGAGACCGCAGCGCCGCCCCGGCCACGGGCCGGGGCTATGGGAGGCGGCCAGGAGCCGCCGACCGACCCCACCCCGGCGTGGGCGCGTCCCTTCTTCCAGGCGCTGACCCTGCACGTGGGCGCGCTTCGCCTGGCGGTGCCCCTGGTCAAGCTCCACCGGGTGGTGCCGTGGGAGGATCCCGACGAGGTCGAGCCCACCGTGGGGCAGCCGGGGTGGATGCACGGGCTCCTCGACCACCGGGGGCGGTATGTTCAGGTCGTCGACACCGCCGAGCTGGTCCTGCCCGAGGACCGTCGTCCGCCGCTCGAGGAGCGCCGCGCCGGGAAGATCATCATCGTCGGCGACGGCAACTGGGGGCTGGCCTGCCGCGAGGTGGGCGCGGTGCTCAAGCTCACCCCGGATCAGGTGCAGTGGCGCTCGGCTCAGGGCCGGCGGCGCTGGCTGGCGGGTACGGTGCGCGAGCACCTCTGTGCGCTGGTGGATCCCGACGCCTTCGCCGACATGCTCGAGCAGGAGGGCGGCGTCGGGGGCACCCTGGCATCCCCCGCCGCCGGGGGGCAGAATGGCCCCGCCGGCTCCCGTTAAACCCGTAGCGAGGGGAATACATGGCTTACGAACAGGCACAGTACGATGAGGATGCCGAGCTCGCCGAGGGGCCGACCTCCCAGTGGGTGACCTTCAAGCTCGGCAATGAGCACTACGGTATCAACGTGATGCAGGTCCAGGAGGTCCTGCCGTTGTCCGAGATCGCGCCGGTCCCCGGCGCGCCGGAATTCGTGCTGGGCATCATCAACCTGCGCGGCAAGGTGGTGACGGTGATCGACACCCGGCTGCGCTTCGGGATGCAGTCGCGGGAACCCGACAAGCAGAGCCGGATCATCGTCATGGAGGTGGCGGAGAACGTCGCCGGGATCCTGGTGGATAGCGTCGATGAGGTGGCCAGCGTCCGCGAGGCGCAGATCGATACGGCGCCAAACGTGGGCAACGAGGAGTCGTCGCGCTACATCTACGGGGTGGTCAGCCGCGAGGATGGGCTGCTGATCCTGGTCGACGCCAACAAGCTCCTGACCGAGGACGAGTGGCAGGAAGTCGCCGCCCTCTGATCCGCGAGCAGTCCGCCGGGCCGCGGTCACCCCGCCCGCCGGCGGGTTTGGTGAGGTTGGAGACGGAAGCTGCCGCGTTGTGGGGCCTGCCGCCGCGCGGATGTGCGCGCCCCGCCTGCGGCGGGGTCCCCTGCGCTGCTCGCCCCGCCGGGGCCGCTCGCTCAACTCGCGGCGCTAACGCGCCGCTCGGACAAGACCTCGCTGATGAGCGCGAACCGGTAAAGGTTCGCGCTCACCCCCCGTCGGGGCTGCGCGGCTCGGCGCGCCCAAATGCGCGGCGGCAGGCCCCACAAAGCGGCAGCCCTGCACATCGCCCGAGGCCCGCCGGCGGGCGGGGTGGCCGCGGGCGCGCTACGACTCGCGCCGGACCGAGGGCGGGCGCTCCGGCTGGATCTCCGCCGTCTTCACCCGATTGCCCTGGGTCTGCACGATGGTCACCGGATAACCGTCGATCAGCAGGCTCGTGCCCGCCTCGGGGATGGTCTCCAGCCGCTCGAGGATCAACCCGTTCAGGGTCTTCGGCCCGCTGGTCGACAGCTCCCAGCCCAGCACCCGATTCAGCTCCCGGATCGTCGCGCTGCCCTCGACCAGATAGGTTCCATCCTCCTGCCGGGTGATCGAGCGGGTCAGCGTGCCCGGATCCGTCGTGAATTCGCCGACGATCTCCTCGAGGATATCGTCCAGGGCCGCCAGGCCCAGGATCTCGCCGTACTCGTCCACCACCAGCCCGACGCGCTCGCGCTGGCGCTGGAACTTCAACAGCTGGGTGTGCAGCCCGGTGCCCTCCGGGATGAAGAACGGCTCGTGCAGCCGGGCCTGGAGGTCCTCCGGCGTGAAGCTGCCGCGGACCAGGTCGCCGACGATCCGGCGCACATGCACGAACCCCAGGACGTGGTCCACCGTGCCGCGGTAGACGGGCATGCGGGTGTACTGGCTGTTGGTCAGCCGTTCCAGGGTCTCCGGCCACGGATCGTCGAGGTCGATGCCGACGATCTCCGTGCGCGGGATCATGATGTCCTCCACCGTCGCTTCCTCCAGGTCGAGGATGCTCACCAGCATGTGCCGGTGGCGGCGGGGGATCATGTTGCCGGCCTCGTTGACGACGGTGCGCAGCTCCTCCTGGCTGAGCTCGGCGGCGCTGACGTCCTCGACCCGCACCCGGACGATGCTCAGTAGGGCGTTCGCCGCCGCATTGACTAGCCAGACCAGGGGGTAGAGCAGGCGCAGGAGCAGCCACAGCACGTAGCTGGCCGGGAAGGCCACGCGCTCTGGATGGACGGCGGCGAGCGTCTTGGGTGCCACCTCGGCGAAGATCAGGATCACCAGCGTCAGCAGGCCGGCGGCCACGGCGATGGCGCTCTCGCCGTGCAGGCGCAGGGCGATCAGCGTCGCCAGGGAGGAGGCGGCGATGTTGACGAAGTTGTTGCCGAGCAGGATCACCCCGAGGACCCGGTCCGGTCGCTGCAGGAGCCGCTCGGCGATGCGTGCACCGCGATGGCCCTGCTTGGCCAGGTGACGCATGCGGTAGCGGTTGAGCGACATGAGCGCCGTCTCCGAGCCCGAAAAGCAGCCGGAGAGGACGATCAGGCCGCCGAGGGCGGCGAAGAGCAGGCTGACGGGAATCGCTTCCAACGGGGGTCCGGGGCCTCGGTGGCTTCAGGTGCGAATGCGTCGGGCGACCGCCGGTTCGGCGCAGAGTCCGGCCAGATCGTCGCCATCCGGGCGCTGCGGGCGGTCGCGGTCGCGGTCGACGATGCAGAGAAAGCCCAGCGGCTCGTCGCCGCCGGTGGCGTGGATCTGGTGCCAGGCCCGCGGGGCGATGTAGACGCAATCCAGCGGGGTGACGACCTCGACCCGGTTGTCGAGGACCACCTCGGCGCGGCCGCGCACCACGATGACCACATGGGTGTGCTCGTGGCGCTCGAGCGTCGTGTAGCCGCCGGGCTCCACCTCGAAGTAGCGGGTCTCGAAGGCCGGAGCCTCCTGCCCGGACGGACGGCCGACCAGGGTCTGGCGGCGGGCACCACTGAAGTGGGTGCCCTCCGCCTTGTAGGCCTCTTCCTCGATGCCCTCCCAGCGGTAGCCCTGCTCGCGCAGGACGCGGGAGGCGTCGTGCTCCTCGCCGGTCATGCCGCTAACGGCCCTCCACCACGTCCTGCAGCCGGCGCGCCGCGGCGACCCGGTCGCCCTGGGCGTAGAGGCTGCCGCCGATCAGCAGCACGACGTCCGGGCCGTAGCGCTCGGCCCAGTAAGGCGCCCGCTCGGCGTCGACCCCGCCGCCCGGGGTGGGCAGGGCGGGGCGGATGTCGCCCAGTGGCCGGCGCAGGCGGTCGTTGATGCGGTCACACAGGGCCTGATCGTAGGTCGGGAAGCGCCCTTCGGCGTTGGTGTAGACGACCATATCGGCGCCAAAGAGCCGGGTGATCTCGCCGAGCAGCAGGGCGGGGTCGATGCCGTGCTCGGCGCCGGCCACGGCCCCGGCGAAGGCCGGGTGGGCCATCAGCGCCATGTCGTAGCGCTCCCGGGCCCAGATCAGTGCGTCGAGGCCGGTCAGGAAGGGGCAGATGAGCACCGCCTTGCAGCCGGCCTCCTGGGCGGCGTCCAGGCGCTTGTCCAGCTCCCAGCGCGGCCCGGTGACGTTGGGCAGGTAGAGCGAGCGGCCGCCGGTCTCGGCGTTGACCTCATTGACGGCCTGCTGGCACGCCTGCACCCGGTCGACGAAGCGCGAGGTGTCCTGATCGCAAAGGCCGTGGTCGTCCTTGATCAGGTCGATGCCGCCGCGGGCGAAGTCGGCGCAGAAGCCGGCCAGCGTGGCGGTATCCAGCCCCAGGGGCTTGAGCGCCGTAGAGCTCATCGGCCGCTCGGCGATGCCGAGCATCTCGCGCACGCCGGTGGTGCCGTAGCGCGGGCCGCCCAGGGCCTGCAGCAGGTTGGGCGTCCACTCGACGTCGGCCAGGCGGATTCCGCTCTTGAGCGAGATGTTGCCGAACAGGTTGTTGATCAGCTGCGTCGGCTCGAGACCGGTGATCGCCTCCGGGAAGTCCAGGACCAGGCGGTGGCGACCGTCGTCGAGGGCCGTCAGCTCCTGGATCGTTGGCACCACGTCGTCGTAGACGTGCGCCGGGATGCAGCGCGAGGGCAGCTCGGCGCTCTGCTCCAGGGCGATGCCCTTGGCCTTGTCGTGGGGGTCTTCGCCGGGGCGGCAGGTCAGGTGGTAGGTGACGCGCAGGGTTTCGGCAGACAAGGTGGTTCCTCTCCGGTTCGGTCAGTTCTGGTTGGCGTTCGGGGGCGCGATGAGTTCGGCCACGCGGAGCAGGTCGCCGCCCTCGTCGAGGGCGCAGGTGACCGCGCTCTCGGCCGCCTCGAGCAGCAGATCGCGGTTGCTGCCGTGGTCCGGGTAGGCGGCGACTCCGGCGGAGACAGTCACCGGGCCGAGGGGGCGACCGCGCTGGTGGATGCGCAGCTCGGCCAGCTCCTCCCGGACCGCCTCGGCGCGCATGGCGCCGTTGTCCAGGCTGGCGTCGGGCAGCAGGATCCCGAAGCCGTTGTCACCAGCCCGGCAGCAGACGTCCGAGCCGCGGAAGGCGTGGTGTACGGCATCGGCCATCACCTGCAGCAGCCGGTCGGCGGTCTCGCTGCCGTGCTCGGCGGCGAAGGCCTCGAGGGTGTCCACCTCCAGGCGGATCAGCACCAGCCCGGCGTTCACGCGGCGGGCGCGGTGGAGCTCACGCTCCAGGGTGTCCTCCAGGTAGCGCCGGTTGAACAGCCCGGTGAGTGGGTCGCGGACGTTGCGGTGGCGCACCCGGCGCTTGAGGACGTGCCCGGAGAGGCTGATCGCTGCGGCGGTGGCCAGGCTCCGCAGCAGCTCCTGCTCGGCCTCGGATTCGATCTCCGGGCACGGGATGCGCAGCTCGGCGACGGTCAGGCCGTGGGCCTGCAGGGGCAGGCGCAGCTCATCGGTGGGGCCGCGCGGCAGCGTCGTGCGCAGGGAGCGCTCCTGGGGCGGAAGCACGACGCCGGCCTGCCAGCCGCCGCTTTGGTACCAGCCCTCGCGGTCGAGGGCGAGCTGCCAGAGCTTGCCGGAACTGCGCGGCAGCAGCCGGGCCGCGGTCTCGCAGAGGGTCTGCACGACCTCCTCCTGCCCGTGGCTCTCGGCTAGGGCGGTGAGATACCCTCCCAGGGCGGCGACGGTGTCGGCTTGCGCGTGTGCTGCGTGCTGTGCGCTCATGGCCCTCGGTACCCAGTCGGCGTTCAGACGGTTACCTTAAACCAACACCCCGCATACCAGCCAGTTGGAGTCACGACAGGAGGCGCCATGGCGCTGCTGACCACCGATCTCTGTGATGCCCACGCCGATGATCCGGGCGTGCAGCTGCGCGTGATGAACCCGATGCTCATCGGCTACGGCGGGCGCACCCGCTTCGGCGGCCGGGTGACCACGCTCAAGCTCTTCGAGGACAACGTCCGCGTCCGTGAGCTGCTCAGCGAGCCCGGCGACGGCGGCGTGCTGGTGGTCGACGGCGGCGGCTCCATGCGGTGCGCCCTGCTTGGCGACCGGCTGGCGGCGCTGGGGCGGGATAACGGCTGGTCCGGGGCGGTCATCTACGGCTGTGTGCGCGACAGCGCCGAGCTGGCGCAGATCGACTTCGGCGTCCAGGCGCTCAATACCCACCCGCTCAAGAGCCAGAAGAAGGGCCTGGGCGAGCGGGATGTCTCGGTGACCTTCGCCGGGGCCACGATCCAGTCGGGCGACTGGCTCTACGCCGACGAGGACGGGGTCATCGTGGCGACGCGCGAGTTGACCCTGTAGGGGCCCGGTAGCCGGGCAGCGAGTGATTCGGCAAGGGGGCAGCGGGCATGAGTGATCGTTCGGCATCGGTGCGTCTCGATCGCTGGCTGTGGGCGGCGCGCTTCTTCAAGACCCGCCGGCTGGCCGTCGAGGCGGTGCAGGGGGGCAAGGTCGATGTGGACGGCGCCCGGGCCAAGCCGAGCCGGGCGGTGCGCCCCGGGGACCGGCTGACCATCACGAAGGCGCAGCAGCGTTTCGAGGTGGTCGTCCGCGATGTGGCCGAGGAACGCGGGCCGGCCCGGGTGGCGGAGACCCTCTACGAGGAGACCGAGGCCAGCCGCGAGCGGCGTCAGCGGCAGGCTGAGCAGCGCCGCGCGGCTGCGGCGTCCATGCCACGGCCCAGCCACCGCCCTGACCGGCGCGAGCGCCGGCGCCTGTCGGCATTCAAGAAGGGGAGCTAGCTGAAGTCCCGCGAACGGACGTCCAGCTCGCCGATCAGGGCCGAGAGATCCTCCAGGCGGCCGGCGATCAGGTGGCCGACGCCGTGCCGGTACTGCCACGTACCGGCCACCCCCAGCAGCCGAGCCTCGAGCAGGGGGCGGTGCTGCGCCTCGGCGGTGGCGCGGCGCACCACCAAGTTGATCCGGCCGGTCTCGTCCTCCAGCGTGACGAAGGTGATCCCTCCGGCCGATCCGGGGCGCTGGCGGTTGATGACCAGACCCGCGGCCCGCACCGGGCGGCCGTCCTTCGCATCGGCCAACTCGGCGGCGCTGCGGTAGCGCCGATCGCGCAGCTGTCGGCGGAGGAAGGCGACCGGGTGGCGGCGCAGGCTGAAGCCGGTGCTGGCGTAGTCGGCGAGGACCGCCTGGGACTCCCGGGCCGGTGCGAAGCTTGGCCGGTCGGTCTCGGCCGGCGGGGAGGGCAGCAAGGCGGTGCCCGCGTCGGCGCCCAGGGCCGCCCAGCTGGCCGCCCGGCGGTGCCCGGCGATGCCGCGCAGGGCATCGGCGCGGGCCAGGGCGCGGATATCGGCCCGCGACAGGCGGGCGCGGCGCTTGAGGTCGTTGACCCCGGTGAAGGGCGCCTGGCGGCGCGCGGCGGCCAGCCGCTCGGCGCCGGCGGTGGACAGCCCGCGGACCTGGTTCAGCCCGAGTCGCAGCGCCGGCTGCGTATCGCCGGTTGACCGGGTGGGCTCGAGGGTACAGGTCGGCTCGCTGAAGCGTACGTCCACCGGGTGGATCGTCACGTCGTGCTCCCGGGCATCGCGGATGATCTGCGCCGGGGCGTAGAAACCCATGGGCTGGCTGTTGAGCAGGGCGGCGGCAAAGGCCGCTGGCTCATGGCACTTGAGCCACGCCGAGGCGTAGACCAGCAGCGCGAAGCTCGCGGCGTGGGACTCCGGGAAGCCGTACTCGCCGAAACCCTCGATCTGCTGATAGAGCCGCTCGGTGTAAGCGTCGGCGTAGCCGCGCTCGCGCATCCCCTCGATGAGCCGCTCGCGCAGCGGTGCCAGCCCGCCCTTCTTGCGCCAGGCGGCCATGGAGCGACGCAGCCGGTCGGCCTCGTCCGGGGTGAATCCCGCGGCCACCACCGCCAGCTCCATGGCCTGCTCCTGGAAGATCGGCACCCCGAGGGTGCGTTCCAGGACCCCGCGCACCTCCTCCGAGGGGTAGTCCACCGGCTCGCTGCCCTCGCGCCGGCGCAGGTAGGGGTGGACCATGTCGCCCTGGATGGGGCCGGGGCGGACGATGGAGATCTCGATGACCAGGTCGTAGAAGCAGCGCGGGCGCATCCGCGGCAGCATCGCCATCTGCGCCCGCGACTCGATCTGGAACACCCCCAGGGTGTCGGCGCGGCGGATCATGGCGTAGGTGGCCGGGTCCGCCGGGGGCAGGGTGGCCAGGGTCCAGGCGTGGCCGCGCCAATGGCGGATGAGTTCGAAGGCGCGGCGGATCACGCTGAGCATCCCCAGAGCGAGGACGTCCACCTTGAGCAGGCCGAGCGCCTCCAGGTCGTCCTTGTCCCACTGGATCACCGTGCGCCCGTCCATGGCGGCCGGCTCGATCGGCACCAGCTCGGTGACCGGGCCGCGGGCGATCACGAAGCCGCCGACGTGCTGCGACAGGTGCCGCGGAAAGCCGAGGAGTTCGCTGGCGAGCACATGCAGTCGGTGCGCGGTGGGCCCCTCCGGGTCTAGACCGGCACGGCGCAGCTGCTCGTCGCCGGCCGCCGAGCGGTCCCACGGCTGCAGCCCCTTGGCCAGGCGTTCGGCGGTCTCCCGCGCCAGCCCCAGGGCCTTGGCCACGTCGCGCACCGCTGAGCGGGGCCGGTAGGCGATCACCGTGGCCGCCAGGGCGGCGCGGTGCCGGCCGTAGCGCTGGTAGATGTACTGGATGACCTCTTCGCGCCGGTGGTGCTCGAAGTCGACGTCGATATCCGGTGGTTCGCCGCGTTCGCGTGAGACGAAGCGCTCGAAGAGCACCGACTGGTGGGCCGGGTCCACCTCGGTGATGCCGAGGCAGAAGCAGACGACGGAGTTGGCCGCCGAGCCGCGGCCCTGGCAGAGGATGCCGCGCCCGCGGGCGAAGGCGACGAGATCGTGGACGGTCAGGAAGTAGTGCTCGTAGCCGAGTTCGGCGATGATCGCCAGCTCGCGCTCGTAGCTGGCCCGTACCCGCGGCGGCACCCCGTCGGGGTAGCGCCGGTGGGCCCCGGCCTCGACCAGGTGGTGCAGATGCGCTGCCGGGCTCGTGCCTTCGGGGACGACCTCCTCGGGGTACTCGTAGCGCAGCTCGTCCAGCGAGAAGGAGCAGCGCGCTGCCACCGCCGTGCTTTGTGCCAGCAGGTGGTGCGGGTAGCGCCGGGCCAGGGCGGCGCGCGGGCGCAGGTGGTGCTCGCCGTTGCTGGCCAGATGGGGGGTGACCTCGGCCACCGGGCGGCCGTGGCGGATGGCGGTCAGGGTGTCGTGCAGGGCGCGACGGCCCCGGGTGTGCATCTCGGCACCGGTGGCGGCCACCGCCGGCAGGCCGACGGCGGCGGCGCGGGCCTCCAGCTGCCGGCAGCGGGCGTCGTCGTCGGGGCCGCCGAGCAGCTCCACCGCCAGGTAGCCGCGCCCGGCAAAGCGTCGTGCGAACCAGTGCGCCTGGGCCTCGGCGTCGGCGGTCTCCTGCAGGGGCGGATCCGGCACGAGCAACCCGATGCACTCCGGTGCGGCGGTATCCAGATCCTCACGCGTGGCGTGGTAACGCCCTTTGGCGGCGCGGCTGCGGGCCAGGCTGATCAGGGCGCAGAGCTGTCCGTACGCCCGGCGGGTGGGGGCGAGAAGGACGACGCGCGGCCCGTCGGCCAGGTGCAGCTCGGTTCCGACGATCAGGTGCAGGCCGCGTTGCCGGGCGGCCTGCCAAGCGCGTACCGCCCCGGCCACCGAGCATTCGTCGGTGAGGGCCAGGGCGCGGTATCCCAGCTGCGCGGCCCGGGTGATGAGTTCCTCGGGTTGCGAGGCGCCGCGCCGGAAGGTGAAGGCGCTCAGGCAGTGGAGTTCCGCATACGCTGGGCTGGTGTCTTTGTATACACTGGTCATGGAAACAGTAGGCTGCCTCCTTGCCCGCCGAAAGGCAAGGGGGGTCAGCTCAGCGCCAGACGATGGGGAAACGGCCGCTGGTGGCGTGGCGGAAGGCGTCGCTGCTGCGCTGGATGGCCACAACGGTGACCGCCGGGCAGAGGACGATCAGCATCAGGCCGAGCAGTCCCGCCGGCGGGTAGAGCAGGGAGATCGCCAGTACCGGGATCAGCATGATCACCAGGAACCACTCCAGGCTGGCGATGCGCTGGAGCATCCGCCGGGCGATGGGGCGGCCCTCGCGGATCCGTCCGTCGCTGCGCAGCAGGACCACCGGCGGCCACAGCCAGGTGGCCGAGATGGTGAGCATGGCCGTGTGCAGCACCAGCCCCGAGGCGATCTCCAGCGCCGGCGCCGTGGTCCACGGGGCGGCGGCGCGCAGGCCGGCGTACTCGGCCACCGGGTCGCGCACGGCGTCACCGAGCAGGGCGACGACGGCGGCGACGAGCAGCGCCCCGGGGATCAGCCACAGCGCCTGCACCGCCCACAGCCGCATCAGGCGCCACAACCCGGACAGGTAGTGGGTCCTGGGCAGACCGTTTTGGGCCGCGGCAAGCAGCGTGCCCAGGGCAATGACCCCGGCGACGGCGACCCCGGTCAGCCAGGCGGTCAGCGCCAGGCGCAGCGGGAAGTCGAGTTCGCGGAGCTCGGCGTAGGCGTAGCCCGTTCCCTGGAGGGCAAGCAGGGTCGCGGCGATCAGGGGCAGGGTGACGACGAGCAGGCCGCGCAGCAGCAGGAGGGTGGCGTCGCGCAGCGTGGCGAGGATCAGATTAATCATCGGGGTACCGACTTCCGTGGACGCTTTAGTCTAACATCCCGCTGCGGCGCCACAGTTTCGGCGACAGGAGTGCTGAATGCAGGGCATGCAGGTCTTCACGTTCCTGGGTGGCATCGGCCTGTTCCTGCTGGGCATGCGGCTGATGAGCGACGGCCTGCGCGCGGCGGCCGGCGGTGCGCTGCGCGATATCCTGGCCGCCTCCACGCGGTCGCGGCTGCGCGGGCTGCTCTCGGGGGTGCTGATCACCGCCGCGGTACAGTCCTCGAGCGCAGTGATCTTCGCCACGGTGGGCTTCGTGAACGCCGGGCTGCTGACCCTGACGCAGGCCATCGGGGTGATCTATGGCGCCAGCCTTGGGACCACGCTGACCAGTTGGATCGTCGCGGTGGTCGGCTTCAACGTCGACCTCCAGGCGCTGGCGCTGCCGGCCATCGGTCTCGGCGTGGGGTTGCGGGTGGTCGCCGGCTCCGGGCGCCGTCAGGCGCTCGGCGATGCCATCGCCGGGTTCGGATTATTCTTCCTGGGGCTGGATATCCTGCGCGGGACCTTCGCGGATGTGGGCGATCCGGGCATGCTCGCCGCCCTGGCCGGCCACGGGGTGTTGAGCCTGGTGCTGTTCGTCGGGATCGGCATGGTGCTGACCACGCTCACGCAGTCGTCCTCGGCGGCGCTGGCCATCACCCTGACCGCCGCTGCCGGCGGGCTGGTGCCCGAGCAGGCTGCGGCCGCCACGGTGATCGGCGCGGCGGTGGGGACCACCTCCACGGCGGTGTTCGCCACGCTGGGCGCCACCGCCAACGCCCAGCGCACTGCCTCGGCTCAGGTGATTTTCAACGCGGTGGCCGGTCTTGCGGCGCTGGTTGCCCTGGTGCCGCTGCTTGAGCTGGCCCACCACATCGTCGCCTGGCTGGGCCTGGAAGCGCACAAGGCGGTGGTGCTGGCCGTCTTCCATACCCTGATGATGCTCCTCGGGCTGGCCCTGATGTGGCCGGCCACGCCTCGCCTGGTGGCTTGGCTGGGGCGGCGCTTCCGCCGGGACGACCACACCCGGCCGCGCTATCTGGACGACAACGTGCTGACCACCCCCGCGCTGGCCCTCGACGCCGCCCGCCTGGAGGCCGAGCGCACCGGCGCCATGGCCCGCGCCATGGTCACGGCGGCGATCAGTGGTGGCGGGGCGGGGCAGCGCAGATGGCTCGAGGCCGAGCACCAGAAGCTGCAGCAGCTGGCGCTGACCATCAACGAGTTCGCCAACCGGATCGAGCGCAGCCACGGCGATCCGGCCATCGGCTCCAGCCTGGCCCACCTGCTGCGGGTGACGCAGTACCAGCAGAACATGGCCGAGCGCGCCGTGGCCTTGGCCCGGCTCGATGCCGACGGCGAGACCCGTATCGATGACCCGGAACTGGCCACTGCGGTGGACCGGCTGCTGGCCGAAGCGGTCCGCGGCATCGAGGCCACCGGCGCGGAGATCGATGCCTGGGACCGGCAGGCGGTGAAGACGACCCTGAAGGGCTTCGATCGCGAATACCAGCCGGTCAAGGAGCGGTTGCTGCGCGCCGGCGCCGCCGGGCAGCTACCGGTGCGGCGCATGGTGGCGGTGCTCGACCGCCTCTCGGCGGTCCGCCGGGCGCTGGATCAGGCCGCCAAGTCGGCCCGCTACCTGCGCAAGTTCCAGCACGCCGAGCGGGAGCTGGCGGACCCCGGGGAGCCCGGCGAGGGGTGAATGCTACACTGCAGCATCGGCGGGTAACCGCAAGGCGGGAGGTGGTATGCGCGAGGAAGCAGAGGGCTCCGGCCAGGAGCGGGCGGACTGGCACGCACGCGAGAGCGCCGAGGTGGTCCGCCGGCTCGGGGCGCAACCGGGCAACGGACTGACCGGCGAGGAGGCCGGGCAGCGACTTGAGCAGTACGGCCCCAACCGCCTGCGCCCGCCCGAGCGCGAGGGCCCGATCAGGCGCTTTCTCAAGCAGTTCCACAATGTCCTGATCTACATCCTGATCGTTGCCGGCGTGGTCACCGCACTGCTCGGCCATTACCTGGACAGTGCGGTGATCTTCGGCGTGGTGGTGATCAACGCCGTCATCGGCCACGTGCAGGAGGGCAAGGCCGAAAAGGCCCTGGACGCCATCCGCGGCATGCTCTCGCCCCGGGCCGTGGTGCTGCGCGACGGCGAGCGCATGACCGTCGACGCCGAGGACCTGGTCCCCGGCGACATCGTCCTGCTCGAGGCCGGCGACCGCGTGCCTGCCGACGTGCGCATCCTCGAGGCACGCAACCTGCGCCTGGACGAGGCGGTGCTCACCGGCGAGTCGGTGCCGGTGGAGAAAGCGGACGAGCCGGTGGCTGCCGACGCCGAACTCGGTGATCGCAAATCGTTGGCCTTCTCCGGCACCCTGGTCGCCTACGGCCGCGGCCAGGGCGTGGTCGTGGCCACCGGCGAAGCCACCGAGATCGGCAAGGTCAGCAGCCTGATCGCCGGGGTGGAGTCGATCACCACGCCGCTGCTGCGCCAGGTTGCCGAGTTCGGACGCTGGCTGTCGGTGGCGATCGTCCTGCTCGCCGGGGCGACCTTCCTCATCGGCTACTACCTGCAGGCCTACACCGCCATCGAGACGTTCCTCGCCGCGGTGGCCCTGGCCGTCGCCGCCATCCCCGAGGGGCTGCCGGCGATCATGACCATTACGCTGGCCATCGGCGTGCAGCGCATGGCCGGGCGCAACGCCATCATTCGGCGTCTGCCGGCGGTGGAGACCCTGGGGTCGGTCACCACCATCTGCTCGGACAAGACCGGCACGCTGACCCGCAACGAGATGACCGTGCGTAGCGTGGTCACCGCCGGGCAGGCGTACGAAGTCAGTGGCGTGGGCTACGTCCCCGACGGGGCCTTCCACCGCGACGGCGACGAGGCGGTGAGCGCTGCTGACGAGCCGGTCCTGGCACAGATGCTGCGCGGCGTGGCCCTGTGCAACGAGTCGGCCCTCTACCACCGGGACGGCGACTGGCGCCTGGAGGGCGATCCCACCGAGGGGGCGCTGATGGTGGCGGCGGTCAAGGGCGGCTTCGAACGCCGCGAGCTCGATCGCGCCTTCCCGCGGGTGGACGTGATCCCCTTCGAGTCGTCCTACAAGTTCATGGTGACCCTCCACCGCGAGCGCGAGGACGGCGGGCTGCTGATCATGAAGGGCGCCCCGGAGCGTGTGCTGGCCGCCTGCACCCAGGAGCGGACCGCCGACGGCGATCGCCCGCTGGACCGGGACGGCTGGCAGGAGGTGCTCGACGGCATCGCCTCGCGGGGTCAGCGGCTGCTGGCGGTGGCGGTCAAGGAGACCGACCCCGACCACCGCGAGCTGCTCTTCTCCGACGTCGAGGAGGGCATGGTACTGCTCGGGGTCATGGGCATCATCGACCCGCCCCGCGAGGAGGCCATCGAGGCGGTGACCGAGTGCCACCGGGCCGGGATCGGGGTGAAGATGATCACCGGCGATCACGCCCTGACCGCCGGAGCCATCGGCGAGCAGTTGGGTATCCGCGGCCGGCCGCTGGTCGGCCACGAGATCGAGGCCATGGACGACGACGAGCTGGGTCGTCGTTGCCTGGAGACCGATGTCTTCGCCCGCACCACGCCCATCCACAAGCTGCGCCTGGTCCAGGCCCTGCAAGGGCACGGCCAGATCGTGGCGATGACCGGGGATGGGGTCAACGATGCCCCCGCGCTCAAGCGCGCCGACGTCGGCATCTCCATGGGCAACAAGGGCACCGAGGCGGCCAAGGAGGCCTCGGAGATGGTGCTCGCCGACGACAACTTCGCCTCCATCGCCCACGCGGTGGAGGAAGGGCGCACCGTCTACGACAACCTCAAGAAGGCGATCCTTTACCTGCTGCCCACCAACGGCGGTCAGGCGTTCACCATCGTCATCGCCATCATGTTCGGGCTGACCCTGCCGGTCACCCCGGTGCAGGCGCTGTGGATCAACATGGTCACCGCCGTCACCCTGGCCCTGGCGCTCGCCTTCGAGCCCCCGGAGCCGGGGTTGATGGAGCGCCGACCGCGGGATCCGGCCAAGCCGATCCTCTCCGGGTTCCTGATCTGGCGGGTCCTGTTCGTGTCGGTGTTGCTGGTGATCGGCACCTTCGGTCACTACGTCTACATGGAGGCGCAGGGGGTCAGCGATGAGCTGGCTCGCTCGGTGGCTATCAACACCCTGGTCATGGGGCAGGTCTTCTACCTGTTCAACGCCCGCTACATCCTCGAGCCGGTGACCAGCGTCGCCGGCCTGTTCGGCAGCCGGGCGGTGCTGATCGCCATCGGCGTGCTCATCGTCCTGCAGGGGCTGTTCACCTACGCCCCGCCGGTGCAGGCGCTCTTTGGCACCGCCGCGCTCGGGCCGGAGGAGTGGCTGCGGGTGCTGATCTTCGGAGTGCTCCTGTTCGGCATCGTGGAGCTGGAGAAGGCTGTGCTGCGGCGGCGGATCTCGCCGGAGGACTGACCCCGTCGGTCGTGGGTCCGCTGCGGCGCCGCGGCCCGGCCGGGCGGCTCCTCCCGGGGCGGCGCCCGCGGTTCCGCTAGCGATCCTCGTCTCGCCTGTCAAGACTTGAAATCACTACTGGTTGGGGTAACCTCTCCCGGTAACTACTACATATGGTGTTTCCCGCGAGCGTCGCCAGATCGGGGCCAGCGCCCGTCGCGCCGGCCCACAGGGGTTTTTTTGCTCGCGGTTCAGATCGAGCGGTTCAGGCAAGGGGGACGATCCATGACCAAGCGCGCCGAGAGCAAGGTCCAGGCGATGCGCCAGTCGGCCGGCGATGTGCCGATCCAGAGCGCCTCCCTCGACATTTGGGATAAGAAGTACCGGCTCAAGACCAAGGCCGAGGAGCCGGTCGACGGCAGCATCGACGAGACCTATCAGCGCGTCGCCCGGGCGCTGGCCGAGGTGGAGGAGACCGAGGCCAAGCAGGAGCATTGGTATGAGCGCTTTCTCTGGGCGCTGCGCCACGGCGCGGTACCGGCGGGCCGGATCATCTCCAACGCCGGGGCTTGGGACCACAAGCCGGCCACGTCCACGATCAACTGCACCGTCTCCGGCACCATCCACGACTCCATGGACGGCATCCTCAAGCGGGTCCACGAGGCGGGGCTGACCCTCAAAAGCGGTGCCGGCATCGGCTACGAGTTCAGCACCCTGCGCCCGCGCGGCGCCTACGTCTCCGGCGCCGGCGCCTACACCTCCGGGCCCCTGTCGTTCATGGACATCTACGACAAGATGTGCTTCACCGTCTCCTCCGCTGGCGGGCGGCGCGGTGCGCAGATGGCCACCTTCGACGTGGGCCATCCGGACGTGACCGACTTCATCCGCGCCAAGCGCGAGGACGGTCGCCTGCGCCAGTTCAATCTGTCGCTGCTGATCACCGACGCCTTCATGCAGGCCATGGAGGCCGATGCGGAGTGGCCGCTGGCCTTCCCGCTGACCGAGGACGAGGTCGCTGCCGAGGCGATCGATCTTCAGGATCCGGAGCAGGTCCTCTGGCGCGAGTGGCCCACCCGTGCGGGGTACGTCACCGATGGGGAGGGCCGCGTGGCCTGCCGAATCTACCGGCGGGTCAAGGCGCGCCATTTGTGGAACCTGATCATGACCTCCACGTACGACTACGCGGAGCCCGGGTTTATCCTCATCGATCAGTACAACGAGTTGAACAACAACTGGTTCTGCGAGGAGATCCGGGCCACGAACCCGTGCGTTACGGCCGAGACCTGGGTCCAGACGGACCAGGGGCCGCGCCAGGTGGCGGATCTGATCGGGACACCGTTCCGGGCCCGTGTTCACGGCGAGGATCACGATACCGGTGCCGACGGCTTCTTCCACACCGGCCGCAAGCCGGTGGTTCGCCTGCGCACCCGGGATGGCATGAGCCTGCGCCTGACCGCTGATCACCAGGTTCGCCGGGTCACCCGGCTCACGCGCTGGCAGCGAGAGGAGGCGTGGTGCCCGGCCGGCGAGTTGGCAGCAGGGGACCAGGTCGTGCTCCACGACCATCGTGCCGGCACCGAATGGGCGGGCCCCTATAGCGAGGATGACGGCTATCTGATGGGACTGCTCGTCGGCGACGGGACGGTCGAGCGCGACGGTCAGGCCATCCTGTCGGCGTGGCGGCCTGCAGCGGTCGCCAACGCGCCGCAGGCCAGCGGCGTGGACGGCGTCATGGCCGCTGCAGAAGCGGCGGTGCGTGCGCACCAGCACCGCGCGGATTTCAACGGCTGGCGAGAGGTGGCGGGACGCAACGAGTTCCGCCTGTCGACGGCGGCGATCAGTGCGCTGGCCGCCGAGCTGGGGCTCTCTGCCGAGGACAAGCGCCCCACCGAGGCCATCGAGCGCACCTCCAGCGCATTCCATCGCGGTTTCCTGCGCGGCCTGTTCGATGCCGACGGATCCGTGCAGGGTGGGCAGCACAAGGGCGTCTCCATTCGTCTCGCGCAGTCCGACCAGTCGAGCCTGGAGGCGGTGCAGCGGATGCTGCTGCGCCTGGGTGTCGTCGGGCGCATCTACGCCAGCCGGAGGGCCGCCGGTGAATCGGAATTGCCTGACGGCCAGGGCGGTCGCCGGGCGTATCCGATCCGGGCCCAGCACGAGCTGATCATCACCGGCGAGAATCTGCGTACCTTCCGCGACGAGGTGGGCTTCGCGGATACCGACAAACGCTGCCGGCTGGATGCGGCCCTCGGCGGCTATCAGCGCCGGCTCAACCGCGAGCGTTTCGTCGCCGAGGTCGCCTCGGTGGAAGCCGATGGTGAGGCGGACGTCTACGATGTGCAGGTGCCCGGCGTGAACGCCTTCGACGCCCAGGGCGTGATGGTCCATAACTGCGGTGAGCAGGGGCTGCCGCCCTACGGCGCCTGCCTGCTCGGCTCGATCAACCTGACCATGTTCGTGCGTGACCCCTTCACGCCGCAGGCCCGCTTCGACTGGGACGAGTTCCGTGAGGCGGTGGCGGTGTTCACGCGGATGCTCGATAACACGGTCGAGATCAACGGCCTGCCGCTGGAGCAGCAGCGTGCCGAGATCGAGCGCAAGCGCCGCCACGGCATGGGCTTTTTGGGGCTCGGGTCGACGGTGACGATGCTGCGCATGAAATACGGCGACGCCGATTCGGTGGCGTTCACCGAGGAAGTGGCCAAGCAGATGGCGCTGACGGGGTGGCGCACCGGTCTCGAACTGGCGCAGGAGAAGGGGCCGGCGCCGATCATGGAGGAGCTCTTCGAGCTGACCCCGGAGCTGATGCGCAAGCGCCCCGAACTGCGCGAGGACGGCTACGAAGTCGGGGAGCAGGTCCCGGGCCGTGTCCTGTGGGGCCGCTACTCGCGCTACATGCAGCGGATTTCCGCGGAAGATCCGCAACTGGTCGATGAGCTCGCCCAAGTGGGGGCGCGCTTCACCCACCACAGCTCCATCGCGCCCACGGGCACCATCTCCCTGTCGTTGGCCAACAACGCCAGCAACGGCATCGAGCCGTCCTTCGCCCACCACTACGTGCGCAACGTCATCCGCGAGGGGCGCAAGACCAAGGAGCCGGTAGACGTCTTCTCCTTTGAACTGCTTGCCTACCGCCACTTCGTCGACGGCGACGCGCTACCCGAGGGCGGTGAAGAGGGAGCGGGCAAGCTGCCGGATTACTTCATCAGCGCCGACCAGGTGACGCCGAAGCAGCACGTGGACATCCAGGCGGCCGCGCAGCGCTGGGTGGATTCGTCCATCTCCAAGACGGCCAACGTGCCCACGGACTACCCCTACGAGGATTTCAAGGACATCTACCGCTACGCCTACCAGCAGGGACTGAAGGGGTGCACGACCTTCCGCTTCAACCCGGAAGTCTTTCAGGGCGTGCTGGTCAAGGAGAAGGACCTCTCCGAGACCACCTATCGCTTCCATCTGGAGGACGGCACCGTGATCGAGGCGCAGGGTGACGAGGAGATCGAGTACGACGGCGAAACCCACAGTGCCGCCAACCTCTACGAGGCGCTGAAGGAGGGGTACTACGGCAAGTTCTGAGTCGCCGTACCCTGGCGCGCTACGCCCGGACGGGGTTGTCTCCGTCCGGTGCGCAACGCCGGGTACCCGCAGACTGCCTAAGCCCGGAAACCGAACCGCAGCCCCGAAGCGGGGGGAGCAACGCAATGGCCAAGAAAATCGAGACGAGCATCGTCGACTACGAGGTGGTCCGCAACGAGCCGGATGCGCCGGAGCAGGGTCAGGAGGCCGCCGGTGGGCAGCCGGAGGCCGATATCCAGCACATGCACGAGCACATCGAGCGCCCTGAAGCGCTCCACGGCTCGACCTACAAGATCAAGACGCCGCTCTCGGAGCACGCCCTGTACGTCACCATCAACGACGTCATCCTTAATCCGGGGACCGAGCACGAGATCCGCCGCCCCTTCGAGATCTTCATCAACTCGAAGAACATGGACCACTTCCAGTGGATCGTAGCCCTGACGCGGATCATCTCGGCGGTCTTCCGCAAGGGCGGCGATTGCACCTTCCTCGCCGAAGAGCTGCGCTCGGTCTTCGACCCGCGGGGCGGATACTTCAAGCGTGGCGGGCGGTTCATGCCCTCGCTGGTGGCCGAGATCGGCGACGTCATCGAGACCCACCTGCGTGAGATCGGCATGATGGAGCCGGAGGGTCTCGACGAGCACCAGCGGCGCTTCATCGAGCAGAAACGGGCTGAGGTTGAGGGCGGCGGTCCGGCCGCGAACAACGGTGATGGCGAGTCCGGTGCCTTCCCGGAGGGGGCGCAGCTGTGCGAAAAGTGTCATACCAAGGCGATGGTGCAGATGGAAGGGTGTCTGACCTGCCTCAACTGCGGGGAGTCGAAGTGCGGCTGAGGAGTTCGCCGGGGGTGTGGCTGCGGGCGGCCCGCCGGCTGCGTGGCGGCAGCACGCCCCGCCGAGCGGTGGCCGGTTGGCCCGGGTTGTGCTTTCCGCCCCTGCAGCTCTGGAATGCGCCGCCAAGTCCCGCCATGCTGCGTGAACTGGAGAGGGAACATCAGCAGAGACAGGCATGGTGAACCAGAACCGGGAGACTCCGCGGGTGGCCCTGGCGCTGGGCAGTGGCTCGGCGCGGGGCTGGGCGCACATCGGCATCATCCGCGCCCTGGAAAGGGCCGGCGTGCGCCCGCAGGTGGTGGTTGGTACATCCATCGGGGCGCTGGTCGGGGCCTTCTACGCCGCCGGCAAGCTCGACGAGCTCGAGCCGTGGGTGCGCAAGCTGACCCGGCGCGATGTGCTGGGCATGCTCGACCCGACCCTGCGTACCACCGGCGGACTGATCGAGGGGCGCCGGCTCTACGATTTTTACCAGGAACACCTCTCGGGCGCGGCCATCGAGGGGCTGGCTATGCCCTATGCTGCTGTGGCCACGACCCTCGGCCGCGGTACCGAGGTTTGGCTGCGCGAGGGGGATCTGGCCGACGCCGTGCGCGCCTCGAGTGCGTTGCCGGGGGTGTTCAGCCCGGTGCGTCGAGGCGGCGACTGGCTCGTTGACGGCGGGCTGGTCAACCCCGTCCCGGTCAGCGTCTGTCGGGCCCTCGACGCCGATGTGGTCATCGCCGTCAACCTCAACGGCGATCTGGTCGGACGGCACCTGCGCGAGAGCGCCCACCACGCCGGTGCGGGTGTGGATCCGGAACGCTGGCTGCAGCAATTGCCCGCCGGCGTGCGCAGCCGCGCCAAGACCCTGGTGGGGCTGTGGGGCGACTGGACCGGGGCGCGGGATGCCGAGCGCAGCGAGGCACCGGGGGTCTTCGAGGTTCTCGCCGGGTCGCTGAACATCATGCAGGACCGCATCACCCGCAGCCGTATGGCCGGCGATCCGCCCGAGCTGATGCTTGCCCCCCGCCTGGCCCACATCGGCCTGCTCGAGTTCCACCGCGCCGAGGAGGCGATCAGCATCGGCGAGGCCATGGTCGAGCGGATGCTCCCCTCCATTCAGGATCTGTTCCAAAAAGGCTCCGGCAATCAGGTAGGATGACGCCGCACCGGCGTCCGCCGGCGGCAGCGAGCGAGGCGAGAGCGATGAGAGCAGTGGCAGTCATGCTGATGCTGGGGTGCGCCGCGGCCCTGGCCCTGAGCGGGTGCGCCCCCGGCGCGCAGACCGTGAAGCTGGCTCCGGAGACGGAGCAGATCGAGGAACGCGAGCGGGCCGAGCCGGCCGGGCTGGCGCTGCGCGTGATCGACCGGCGGCCCCGCGAGATCTTTGGTTACCGGGACGAGGCCGGCGGCGTGACGCTGGCCGGCGAGCCCGCGCTGGCCGAAGCCGTCCGCGACGGCCTGGCCACGGCCTTCGAGCGGCAGGGCATTGCGGTAACCGAGTGGGACGGCGAGGCCGAGCGGCGCCTGGAGGTGGAGATCTACACCTTCGATTACGAGCGCTCGGGTGGCTTCCTCAACCGCCGGGCCAGCCTGAAGAGCGCGTGGATGGTCAGCGGCATGGTCGACGGCGAACGCTACAGTTCAGAGGCCCGGGTGAGCACCGAGACCCGGGCGCTGTTCGGGCCGGGTGAGGCGAAGAATGAGGAGCTGGTCAACCGGGTGCTTTCCCGGGGGGTACGCCAAGTGGCCACCCAGAAGGACCTGCTTCGACTGCTGGAGGGTGAGACGTGAACGACAAGCGCAGCTCGGCGAACAACCCCAGGGATCCGCAGCAGATTCGCGAGCGCCTGGTCTGGCGCGCCGCGGTGGTGATGCTGCTGGCGATCACCGGCTGGCTGAGCTTCGTGGCCTTCGATGCCCAGGAGCGGGCCGACGAGCTGGAGGCCGAGTTGGCCGCCCACGAGGACCGCGAGGGGCTGCTGACCCGGTTCGGCCTGAGCACCGAGGCGGTACGTCGCTTCGAGGTGGCCGGCATCGAAGCCCCGCCGGAGCAGTACCTGCTTGAGGATCTGCAGGAGCGGGACGAGTGGTTGGCCGATCAGGCCGCGCGCCTGAAGGGACCACTGGTGATCGATACGGAGCGCAGCGCCGTGCTCTCGGACCACTGGGTCTTCGCCACCGTCGAGACCGAGACCGGCGGCGGCTCGGCGCTGCTCGCCTACGAACTCAGCGACGCCGGTGAGCTGAGCTGGGAGCTGCTCGCCTACGCCGCCGACGGCGAGTAGGGGGCGTCCCGGCAAGGCGGCCCGGCCGCCCCGCCGCGACATTGAAAACGATTCGCAATAGCATTAACCTATCCCGGTTATCGACAACCCCCACGAGTAATGCCCCATGAGTGAGAGCGACACGGCCGGCCCCTTCGCCGACGGGAGCCTGATCGAGCGGCTGATGGCCCTCCTCGACGACGGCGGGCCCGTGCTGACCCTGTTGGCCATCCTGTCGGTGTTCACCCTGGCCCTGATCCTGATCAAGCTCTGGCAGTTCACGGCGGCGCGGCTCTACGACCGGCGCACGCTCAACGAGGCACTGGCCGCCTGGCGGGCCGGACAGACCCAGGAGGCCCTGCAGCGGCTGGAGGCGAGCAAGCACCTGGGTGCCGAGCCGTTGGCCGTGGCCATGCGCGGACGGCTGGAGTCGCCCGATGACCAGGAACGGATCCGCGAAGAGGTGACACGGCTGGCCAGCGGTCGGCTGGAACAGCTGCGCGCCTACCTGCGCGGGTTGGAGGCCATCGGGGTGCTCAGCCCGCTGCTGGGGCTGCTCGGCACCGTGCTCGGCATGATCGAGGCGTTCCGCCAACTGGAGGCAGCCGGTAGTCAGGTGGATCCCTCCATGCTTTCCGGCGGCATCTGGGAGGCCCTGCTGACCACGGCAGCCGGGCTGGCGCTGGCGATCCCCGCGGTGGCCGCGCTCACCTGGCTCGAGCGCATCGTCGAGCGCTTCCGTCACCGTGTCGAGGATTCGGTCACCCAGGTCTTTACCACGGCGCCGCCGCCGCTGCGCCATGCGGATTGAGGAGGCGCCGCGCCGCCGGCGGCTGGTGAGCCTGACGCCGCTGATCGACGTCGTCTTTATCCTGCTGATCTTCTTCATGCTCGCCTCGACCTTCGTCGAGTGGCAGGCCTTCGGGGTCGATGCGCCGGCCGACGGGGCCGCCGAGGAAGCGCAGGACGAGGAGCCGCTGCGGCTCTACGTCACCAACGACGGATACCGCCTGGGGGACGAGTCGGTGGGCCCGGATGCCCTGCGCAGCCGCCTTGAGGAGGTCGGTAGGGATGACGCCGAACGCCGGCTTTTGGTCATTCCGGCCGCAGGGGCACCGGTGCGGGCCGTGATCCTTGCCCTGGACAGTGCTGCGGCCGCCGGGCTGGAGGATGTCGGCGTACTGCGTGAGGAGGCACCGGAATGAAGCTGCCCGAGCCGCCGCGCCGAGAGCCGGAAGAGAACGTCATCCCGATGATCAACATCGTCTTCCTGTTGTTGATCTTCTTCATGGTGGCCGGAACGCTTGAGCCGCACTCGCCGCTTTCCGTGGATCCGGCGGAGAGCGAGCGGGGGGCGGAGCTGGCGGGAGATCCCCTGCGGGTGTTGATTGACGCCGAGGGGCAGATGGCCGTGGATCAGGACGTCGTCGATGATCGCGAGCAGCTCCGCGAGCGGCTGAAGGTTGCGCTGGCAGAGGCGCCCGAGCGCCCGGTGGAGGTCAAGGCCGACGCCGATGCCGATTCGGCACGGCTTCTCGACGTCATGGACGACCTGCGCGAGGTCGGGGCCGAGCGGATGCAGCTGATGACCCGGCGGGAGCACTGAGATGGAGCCGCGCTGGATCCACTGGGTGGTTGCGGGCACTGTGGCCTTCGGCGCGCACGCCGCCATCCTGGCCTGGGTGCCCCGGGACGCCGAAGAGCAGATCGAGGAGCGCCATGCCCCGGAAGGGGTGGAGGTGCAGCTCTCCGCCGCCCCGCCGCAGCCGGAGGAGGAGGTGGTCGAAGAGCCGGAAGAGGACGAACCGGAGCCTGAGGAGCCGGAGCCCGAGCCGGAACCCGAGCCGGAGCCGGAACCGGAACCGGAACCGGAACCCGAGCCGGAGCCCGAGCCGGAACCGGAACCCGAGCCGGAACCCGAACCCGAACCCGAACCGGACCCCGAACCGGAGCCCAAGCCGGAAGAGGACGAGGTGGAGGAAGAGGACGATGACCCCGACGAGGGGCCGCCGCAGGAGGCGGAGGTCGGCACCGAATCGGACGTTTCGGACTCTTTCCTGGCCGATGTCCACCGCGCCCTGCAGTCGGAGCAGCGCTATCCCCGTTCGGCCGAGCGCCGGCGCCTGGAAGGCACGGTGGGGTTGACCTTCGTTCTCGATGCCGACGGCAACGTCCTCGAGTGGGAGATCGCCGAGCCGTCAGAGCACGAACTCTTCGATGAAGAGGTCGAGCGCATGATCCAGTCGGTGCGGATGCCCGAGATCCCCGAAGACGAGTCCTTCGAGCGCCTGGAGCTGAATGTGACCATCGACTTCCGGCTGCGCTGAAGCCCTTGCGACGCCTTAATCGAAAGCGAGGTCGCGCAGGAACAGGGCGATCTCAGGGAAGAAGATCACCAGCAGCGTGGCCAGGATCATGATGGCGATGAACGGCGGCGTGCCGCGGATCACCTCCAGGTACGGCCGTCGGAAGACGGCGATGGCGGTGAACAGGTCGACCCCGAAGGGCGGGGTTGCCGAACCGATGGCTGCCTGCAGGACCACCAGCGTACCCACCAGGACCGGGTCGAGCTGAGCGGCTTCGACCAGCGGTGCCAGGATCGGTGTGAAGACTAGGATCACCACGATCGGGTCGACGAACATGCAGCCGATGAAATAGATCAGCGCAATGGCTAGCAGCGCAAGGGTCGGGTCGTGGGCCACGGCATCGATCAGCGGTCCCACGAGTTCTTGGGGGATCTGCGCGAACGAAATGCTGTAGGCGAAGGCCTGCCCGGCGCCGACCAGGATGAAGACCACTGCCGTGATCAGCCCCGTGGAGCGGGCCACTTCCAGTAGATCCCGCCCGCCCAGGCTGCGGTAGACCCCGAACTCGAGGATGGCGGCGTAGAGCACCGAGATGGCCGCCGCCTCGGTGGGCGTAAAGACGCCGCTGTAGATGCCGCCGACGATGATCACCGGGAAGCCCAGCGCCGGCAGCGCGCGCAGCAGGGCGCGGCCGCGCGCTCCCCAGCCGGCCCGTTCGGCGCCCCCGATCCCCTGCCAGCGAGTGTAGATGTAGCACCACAGGCTGATCAGCAACAGGATCAGCAGCCCAGGGCCGATACCGGCGATGAACAGCTGCGCCGGCGAGGTCTGGGCCACCACGCCGTAGATGATCATGCCGATGCTCGGCGGGATCAGTAGCGCCACGTCGCTGGCGTTGACGATCAGCGCCAGGTTGAAGCTGTCCTTGTACCCCGCCTGCTGCAGGCGCGGGCGCAGCGGCGTGCCCATGGCCACCACGGTGGCCTGGGTCGAGCCCGAGACGGCGCCAAAGAGCGCGCAGCTGAGCGCCGTGGTGATGGGCAGGCCGCCGCGGATGTGGCCGATGGTCGTCGCCACTAGGTCGAGCAGGGTGTTGGCGGTGCGCCCCCGGGTCATGATGTCGGCGGCGAGGATAAATAGCGGCACCGCCGAGAGCACCACGGGCTGGATCCCGGTAATCATCTGCCGGATCAGGGCGTCGGCGCCGATAAACGGCAGCTCGATGAGGATGATCAGCAGTGCGCCGGCGAGCAGTGGCACCATCAGCGGGAAGCCGAGCAGCAGCAGGAGCAGCATCGCCGTGATCACCAGCGCTGTCATAGTCGCGCATCCCCGGCCGGATCCTCGCCGGACTCGTAGGCCTCGCGCTCGCTGTAGGAGCGGTAGATCGCCCGGCGGGTGAGGTTTTTCCAGGCGCTGAGGGCGTACTGCACGCCGCCGGCGAACAGGCCCACGGGTACGATCGAATAGGCCAGCCCCATGGGGATGCCCAGCGCCGTGCTGGTGCGCCCGCCCTGGTGGACCTCCCAGACGTAGTGGCCGGCGTGCCACGCCATGTAGAACAGCAGCCCGGCGGTGCCCACATGGGTGAAGACCAGCAGCCCCTTGCGCGCCAGGCCGCGCAGCTGGTCGTAGACGGCATTCATGCAGATGTGCCGCGCTCGGCGCACGCCGTAGGCGAGCCCGCCGAAGGTGATCCAGATCATGAGGATCTCGGTGAGTTCGAAGGTGCCCGGCACGGTGTTGCCGGTGAGGTTGCGCGAGAGGGTATTAGCTATGGAGAGGCCCGCCAGCAGCAGGACGCCGCCGGCGAGCAGGAACGCCTCGACACGGGCGATACCGCCGTCGAGCCGCTCGAGCCAGGTCCGCTTCCGTGTGCCCATGCGGGGATCCCAACCGAATCGTTGAGGTGAACATATCGAACCTCGGGGGGATGCGTACAGTGCAGCGGCTTGTGCTAGGGTTCGGGGCGATCACCATGCTGACGGGAGATCATCCCCATGCACCGTTACGCCATCGCCACCGTGCTGCTTGGCAGCGTCGCCTTCGCCGGAGCCGCCCACGCCGATCAGTGGCGGATCGCCCTAGAGGAGGTGGAGGGCAGCATCCAGTACCAGTACGCCGAGCGCTTCGCCGAGGAGGTGGAGGCGCGCACTGACGGTGAGGTACAGGTCGATCTGTTCCCCTACGGCACCATCGGCGAGATGGAGGATATCTACGAGCAGCTGCAGGCCAACGTTGTGCAGTTCGCTTTCGGCTCCGGGGCGTTGGGCGGGACCGTACCGGAGAGTCAGTTGTTTAGCGTCAACTTCATCCTCAGCGATGACGAGTACGTGAATACCCGCGCGCTGAACGATCCCCACTTCCTACGCAGCGATCCGGTCCAGCAGGCCTTCGGCGAGCGGGGCATGGAGTTGGTCTCGGTCCTGCCCGAGGGCTGGCAGGTGTGGAGCGCCAATGAGCCGATCCGCACCCCCGAGGATTTCGACGGGGTGCAGATCCGCACCATGGACAATCGCCTGCTGCGCGAGACCTACCGCCAGTACGGCGCCGACCCAACGCCCATGGCCTACGGCGAGGTTTACGGCGGGCTGGAGCAGGGCGTGATCGACGGCAACATCCAGCCGTACTTCGCACACCAGGAGATGGGCTTCTACGAGGTCCAGGACTACTTCATCGAGGCGCGTCAGGCGCAGTTTATCGCCGGCTTCATGGCCAGTTCCCGGTTCTTTGACGGGTTACCGGCCGAGCGACAGGAGATGATCCGCGAGATCACCGCCGACATGGTGGACTGGGCCCACGACATGCAGCAGGCGGTCAATGACGAGCGCCTGGCCGACATGAAGGCTGGCTCGGACATCCAGGTCATTGCCCTGGACGAGGATGAGCGTGCCGCCTTCCGCGAGCGCGCCCTACCCACCCGAGAGACGTATATCGACGAGGTCGGCGCCCGCGGCGAGCAGGCACTGGAGCGGCTGCTCGAGGCGGTCGAGCAGGCCGAGGGCGCCTACGGCGACTCCTGACGGCGGCAGGAGCCGGGGCATGCGCCACCGCCTGAGCGCCATCGTTGTCGCCGCCGCCCTGGCGGCGGGCTGTGGCGACGAGCCCCCGGAGCAGTGGCGAATCGCCCTGGAGGAGAAGGCGGGCGGCGTGCAGTACGAGTACGCCGCCCGCTTCGCCGAGGAGGTTGAGGAGCGCACCGACGGCGCCGTGGAGGTGCGGATCTACCCGTACGGCGCCATCGGCGATACCGAAACGGTCCATCAGCAGGTGCGCCGCAACGCGGTGCACTTCGCCTTCGGTTCCGGCGATCTGGCCGGGGCGGTCCCCGAGAGTCAGGTCTTCGGCCTGCACTTCATTTACAGCGACGACGCCTACGTCAACGCCCGGGCGCTCAACGATCCTGAACTGCTGCATAGCGACGCGCTGCAGGGCGCTTACCGAGACGCGCGGCTGCGCCCGCTGGCGCTGGTGCCCACCGGCTGGCGGGTGTGGGCCGCGGACCGGCCGCTGCGTGCCCCGGCTGATTTCCGCGACGTGCGCCTGGGGGTGGCCGACAGCCCGCTGCTGCGCGAGAGCTACCGTGCCTACGGGGCGCAGGCCGAGCACGTCGAATACGGCGAACTCCATGCGGCCCTGGCCGATGGCCGGGTAGACGCCACCGCGCAGCCGATCTATATCCTCGACGCCCTCGGGCTCTACGAGCACACCCGTCACTGGACGGCGCCCCGGGCTGCGCCCCACGTATCCGCCTTCGTCGCCAGCGATATCTTCTACCAGCGCCTGTCGCGCGGCCAGCGCCGAATGCTGCGCGAGATCGGCGAGGAGCTGGTGGACTGGGCCCATGAGATGCAGCAGGCGCTCAACGAACAACGGCTTGCACAGATCCGGCAGGCGGAGGATATTGCCGTGGAGGAACTCGACGCAGCCGAGCGCGAGGCCCTCGCCGATCCGGCCCGCCCCTTGCGGGCGCTCTATACGGCGCGAGGCGGGCCGGACGCCGAGCGGATCCTCGCCCGGTTGCTCGATGCCCTCGAGCGCGCCGAGGCGGAGCACGGCGGAGACTGAGCCCCCGTCGCGGCGCACCGAAGACCCACCCCCTCAAGCAGTACGCCAGGAGGAGAACCAGGATGGTACGCACCGAATCCACCATGCTGCCCATCGGCACCCCGGCTCCGGACTTCACCCTTGCCGATACCGACGGCCGCAGCGTCTCCCTGCACGGGGATCTGGCCGGCGGCGAAGGGGTGCTGATCGCCTTCATCTGCAACCACTGCCCGTTCGTCAAGCACCTGCGCGACCACCTGGCCCATTTCGGCCGGGAGTGCCAGGAGCGCGGGATCGCGGTGGCGGCGATCAGCGCCAACAGCCCCGAGACCCATCCCGACGACGGCCCTGAGCGCATGGCCGAGGAGAAGGCGGCTGCCGGGTACACGTTCCCTTATCTGTTCGATCCGGATCAGTCCGTGGCCAAGGCCTACCGGGCTGCCTGCACGCCGGATTTCTACCTCTTCGATGCTGAACTGAAGCTCTTCTACCGGGGGCGGTTTGACGACAGCACGCCGCGCAACGACCGTCCGATCACCGGGGCCGACCTGCGCGGGGCGGTGGATGCGCTGTTGCAGGGCGAGGCGCCGCCCGACCCGCAGTACCCGAGCATCGGCTGCAACATCAAGTGGCGCGAGGGCAATGAGCCCGACTACTTCACTGCTGGAGGATGAGCTCCAGTACGAACTTACTGCCGAAGTAGCCGAACATCAGGGCGAGGAAACCGACGAGGGTCCAGCGGATCGCCGTCTGTCCTCGCCACCCCCACACGGCATGGCCGATCAGCAGTGTGGCGAAGGCCAACCACGAGGCCATGGACAGCGAGGTCTTGTGGATCATTATCCCCTCAAGGAGCCGATCCAGGAAGAACAGAAAACCGGAACCGAGGGCCACGGTCAGCGCGACAAAGCCCACGGTAATCAGCCAGAACAGCTGCTTCTCCATGGTGCGCAGCGCCGGCAGCTGCCGCACGAATCCGGTGGCCCGCCGGTGGCGCAGCCGATAGTCGAGGGCGCCGAGGA
Organism: Halorhodospira halophila; assembly: GCF_016653405.1. Lineage (NCBI taxonomy): Bacteria > Pseudomonadati > Pseudomonadota > Gammaproteobacteria > Chromatiales > Ectothiorhodospiraceae > Halorhodospira > Halorhodospira halophila. The sequence goes on along the minus strand of NZ_NHSN01000008.1, from coordinate 98,005 downwards.
TCAGCGCCTGCAGCACCGCCGCCAGTAGGGTGGCGTAAGCGGTCATGGAGATCACGATGTGGATCTGTACCGCCAGCTCGCGATCCAGGGTGGCCTCCGGGGCCGCGAACAGGGTCAGCATGACCGCCATGGCCGAAAGCGGCCAGAGCAGGATGCCCAGATGCTCGACCCGCTGGCGCAGGCTGACGATGACCAGCCCGGTGCTGGTGATCCAGGAGACCAGCGACAGGGCGCTGAAGATGCTCAGGTTCAGCCCGTCGTCCACCCAGGTGGTGTCACCGACCACGACCACGTGCGTGCCGACCGCCGCGGCGGCCAACGCCAGCGCGGTCGAGCGCGCCGGGCTGCGTTCCTCGTGCAGCAGCAGCCGTGCGCCGAGGGCGACCGTGGCGGCCAGATAGAGCAGGACGGTGACGAGGGTCAGGGCAGTGATAACCATAATGCACGGGATGATGGCATAAACCGTGCCACCCGGGAACCACCCTGCGACAAGCCGCGACGGTACATTGGATTCGCACGCGGGCGCGGCGGACCCGTATAATACGGCCCGTTTTCAGGTTGCCGAACGAATAGGCCGGACCATGTTTGAGAATCTCACCGGACGCTTCGACTCCGTCACGCAGCGCATGAGCGGGCGGGGCCGGATCACCGATGAAAACATCCAGGAGACCGTCCGTGAGGTGCGCAAGGCGCTGCTCGAGGCCGACGTGGCCCTGCCAGTGGTGCGCAGCTTTACCGAAGAGGTCAAGAAGCGCGCCGAGGGTGCCGAGGTGGCCAAGAGCCTGACCCCGGGGCAGGCCTTCATCAAGATCGTCCAGGACGAGCTGGTCCGCGTCATGGGCGAGGAGGCGGTGCCGCTCAACCTCAATGTTCAGCCGCCGGCGGTGGTACTGGTCGCCGGCCTGCAGGGTTCGGGCAAGACCACCTCCATCGGCAAGCTGGCCCGTTACCTGCGCGAGCGTGAGAAGAAGAAGGTCCTGGTGGTCAGCTGCGACGTCTACCGGCCGGCGGCCATCGACCAGCTCGAGACCCTCGCCGGCCAGGTCGAAGTGGACTTCTTCCCGTCAAGCTCTGGCGACAAGCCCGAGCGGATCGCCAGGGACGCGATCGACCACGCCAAGCGCCACTACTACGACGTGCTCCTCGTCGATACCGCCGGCCGGCTGACCGTCGACGAGGCGATGATGGACGAGGTCAAGCGCCTGCATAAGGCGGTGACCCCGGCCGAGACCCTCTTCGTGGTCGACGCCATGACCGGTCAGGATGCGGCCAAGACGGCCCAGGCCTTCGGCGAGGCCCTGCCCCTGACCGGCGTGGTGCTGACCAAGACCGACGGTGACGCCCGCGGTGGTGCCGCGCTGTCGGTCCGCCACGTCACGGGCGCGCCGATCAAGTTCCTCGGCATCGGCGAGAAGACCGACGCCCTTGAGCCTTTCCATCCCGAGCGGGTCGCCTCGCGGATCCTCGGCAAGGGCGACGTGGTCAGCCTGGTCGAGGAGGTCGAGCGCAGCGTTGACCAGGAGAAGGCCAAGAAGCTTGAGAAGAAGCTCAAGAAGGGCGGCAAGGGGTTCGATCTCAACGACTTCAAGGAGCAGATGCAGCAGATCGATAAGCTCGGCGGCCTCGGCGGGGTGATGGACAAGATGCCGGGCATGGGCAAGCAGTTCGACAAGGTCAAGGACCAGCTCGATGACCGCATCGTCCGCCGTCAGCTGGCCATGATCAACTCCATGACCCCGGCCGAGCGCGCCAAGCCGGATATCATCAACGGCTCGCGCAAGAAGCGGATCGCCACCGGCTCTGGAGTCCAGGTCCAGGACCTCAATCGCCTGCTCAAGCAGTTCAAGCAGATGCAGAAGATGATGAAGCAGGTGAAGAAAAAGGGTGGTGCGCAGCGGATGTTCCAGCAGCTCATGGGTGGTGGCTCCGGCGGGCCGGGCGGCCCGGCCGGTCCCGGTGGACTGCCGCCGGGGATGGGGCGCTAGGGCGCACGCGCGGCGTGAACCCCCATAAGGTCTGTTAGATTCGCGCCGATAACCCGGGCAGGGCCGCGCCATCCGGCCGGTTGCAACAGGAGATCACCATGAAGCTGCTGCGCCGCATCCACGACGTCCGCATCTGGATCCGCCTGCTCGTCGGTATCTGGCTGATGCTGGTCCTGGCCTGGACGAGCATGATCGTGTACGCGGCGTGGGAACAGCGCAATGTGGCGGTGGACCAGGCCATCGAGTTCACGGACACGATGAACCAGATGACCATGGCCGGTCTCACTGCCATGATGTGGACCAACACCATGGACCAGCGCCACGAGTTCCTGGACCAGATCGAGGAGCTGCCCAATGTCTCCGGACTGCGGGTGCTGCGCGCAGAACTCACCGAGGCGTGGTACGGCCCCGGCGAGGAGGGCGAGCAGCCGCGGGACGAGATCGAGGAGCGGGTGCTGGAGACCGGCGAGCCCTACATCGCCCAGATCGACGGCGGGCAGGCCCTGCGCGCGGTCATCCCCAACTTCAACGAGACAGACTTTCTGGGGAAGTCCTGCGTCCAGTGCCACGGCCCGGACAACGAGGGCGAGGTCCTCGGCGCCGTGACCATGGAGATCTCCCTGGAGGATGTGAACCAGGCAGTGATCGGTTTCGGCACGACCATCTTCGGGATCGCCGTGCTGCTCAGCCTGCCGTTCCTGCTGGTGGTCTACCTGTTCATCCAGCGCTCGGTCACGCGGCCGATCAACGATATGACCGAGAACCTGAACGCCATCGCCAGCGGCGGAGGCGACCTGACCCGCCGGCTCGATGTCCACAGCGGCGACGAGATCGGCCAGGCGGCCAACGCCTTCAACCGTTCCATGGCCGTCTTCCACGACCTGATCGCCCGGGTGGTGGACATGGCCGAGCGGCTCGATCGCTCGGCGCAGCAGGTCTCCGAGGTCACGGACCGGAGCAACGATCGGATCGATCGTCAGCGCTCGGAGATCGAGCAGGTGGCCACGGCGATGAACGAGATGACCTCCACCGCCCAGGAGGTCGCCCGCAACGCCCAGCACGCTGCCGAGGCCACGCAGAGCGGCGAGGAGGCCGCCCAGCGGGGCAAGCAGGTGGTCCAGCAGACGGTCAGCGGTATCAACCAGCTCGCCGATGACGTCTCCCGCGCCGCCGGGGCGATCCAGAAGCTGGCCGACGACAGCGAGCAGATCGGCACGGTGATCGATCTGATCCGCGAGATCGCCGAGCAGACCAACCTGCTCGCCCTCAACGCCGCCATCGAGGCGGCGCGCGCCGGCGAGCAGGGCCGGGGCTTCGCCGTGGTCGCTGATGAGGTGGGCAAGCTGGCCACGCGCACCCACGAGTCCACGCAGCAGATCCAGGACATGATCAGCGCCCTGCAGGAGGAGACCAAGAGCGCCCAGGCGGCGATGGAGCAGGGCCACTCCCAGACCCAGGAGACGGTCAGTCAGGCCTCCGAGGCGGATACCGTGCTTGGCGACATCCAGGAGTCGGTCTCCACCATCAGCGAGGTGAATACCCAGATCGCCAGCGCCGCCGAGGAGCAGAGCCAGGTGGTCGAGGAGATCAACCGCAACGTCACCTCCATCAACGACGCGGCGGAGACCACCGCCCAGGAGAGCCAGGAGACCAAGCAGGCCGGTGACGAGCTCGAGGTGCTCGCCCGCGACCTGCGCAAACTCGTCGAGCAATTCAAGGTTTGAGCAAGAGCACGAACCCGGGCGCAACGCGCAGACGCTGGATCGGTCTGATCGGCGGCCCGCTGGCCGCCGGTGGCATGCTGCTGGCCGGGCCGCCTGCCGGCCTGGGGCAGGACGCTTGGTTCGTGGCGGCGCTCACCGTGCTCATGGCCACCTGGTGGGTGAGCGAGGCCCTGCCCATTGCCGCGACCGCCCTGCTGCCGGCCGCGGCGCTGCCGCTGCTCGGGGTGTCCAGCCCCGAGCAGACCATGGCCGCCTACGCCAACCCGATGATCTTCCTCTTCCTCGGCGGCTTTCTGATCGCCATGGCGATCCAGCGTTGGGGGCTGCACCGACGCATCGCGCTGCTCATCCTGTCGGCCACAGGGGGGCGGGACGACCTCCTGGTGGCCGGGTTCATGGGGGCCACGGCGCTGCTCTCCATGTGGGTTAGCAACACCGCCACCGCCGCGATGATGCTGCCCATCGGCCTGTCGGTCATCGGCCTAGTGGAGAGCAGCAGCGGCAAGACGGACCGCCACTTCACCCTGGCGCTGCTGCTGGGGATCGCCTTCGGGGCGAATATTGGCGGCCTCGGCACCCTGATCGGCACCCCGCCGAATGCCTTTCTGGCCGGCTACATCGGCGACCGTTTCGAGATGCAGATCGGCTTCGCGCAGTGGATGGCGGTCGGGGTGCCGGTCTCCGCCACCATGCTGGTCCTGGCGTGGTGGGTCCTGACCCGCTGGGCCTTCCCGCTGCCGGGGCAGGCGATCGCCGGCGTCGGCGAACTGATCGAGCAGGAGCGTCGGCAGATCGGCCCCATGCAGCGGACCGAGCGACGGGTGGCCGTGGTCTTCGTGCTCACCGCCCTGGCCTGGGTGATGCGTCCATGGCTGGAAAGCATTCTGCCCGGGGCAGTGGCGATCAGCGACGCCGGCATCGCCCTCGTCGGCGCCCTGGCCCTGTTCCTGGTCCCCGCCGATGTTCGCCGCCTGAAGTTCCTGCTCGACTGGGAGGATACCCGGGGGCTGCCGTGGGGGGTTCTGGTGCTGGTTGGCGGCGGCCTGGCGCTGGGCGTGGCCATCGATGAGAGCGGCCTGGCCGGGGCGATTGCCACCCTGCTCAGCGGCATGGGCGACTGGCCGGCGCCGCTGCTTGTGCTCTCGGTGGCCGTGCTGGCGGCGCTGATGAGCCACGTGACCAGCAACACGGCCACGGCAGCGACCCTGCTGCCGCTGGTGACCTCGCTGGCGCTGACCATCGGGATCCATCCGCTGCTGCTCGGCGTACCGGTCGCACTGGCCGCCTCGGCGGCCTTTATGCTGCCGGTGGCGACGCCGCCCAACGCCATTGTCTTCGGCAGCGACCGCATTACCGTGCCCGACATGGTTCGCGCCGGTGTACTGCTGACCTTCGCCGGTGCCGGGGTCGCCACGCTCGCCGCCTTCCTACTCGCCCCGCGCGTCCTCGGTTTCTAGCAGGCCGGGTATTCTTGAGGGGGGGATTCCCAGGGCAAAACCCGGTGGGGGAATCCTTTTGTCCCTCCGGCGGAACCTTCTCCGTTTACAATTCCTCTCTTTTTCGATAATTTCTCGCTGTACAGCGGTATTCCAAGTGGAGGAAGCGGAAAATGACGACGAGCGATGAAGCCCTCGAAACGATCCGCCAGGCAGCGGAAGAGCTCGATCTCGTGGATCTGGAGAAAGCCTCGCGGATGATCGAGAAAGAGCAGAAGCGCCGCGAGAAAGAGGCCCGCAAGCAGGCCCAGCAGGAAATGAAACAGGTCGCCCAGAAATACGGGCTGGATCTCGACGAGATTGTCTCGGGCGTCAGCAAGGGCACCGGCGGCAGCAAGGCCTCCAAGGGCGGCAAGGTCCCGCCGAAGTTCCGTCACCCCGAGGATCCGGATCGCACCTGGACCGGCCGCGGCCGCAAGCCGAAGTGGGTCGTCCACTGGGAAGAAGAGCTGGGCCGGGATATCGAAGAGCTGCGTATTCCAGACGCCTGAAGGCTCCGGTTTCGCGGGTTTTCAGAACCATTACACGGATGAATACCCTGGACGACAGGGCTGCCCGTGATCGAGCTCGGTGAGTGGGTTCTCGCAACCCTTGTGCTGATCGTGGGCACGGTCGTTCAGGGTTCCATCGGTTTCGGCGTGGCCCTTTTGGGCGCGCCCGTTCTCTACTGGATTGACCCTGTTCTGGTGCCCGGGCCGATGCTGGTCGTCGGCATGGTGACACCGCTGATGATCTTGATTCGGGAACGTCGCGATCTGGACGTCGCCGGCATCCGCTGGGCCATTCCCGGGCAGCTTTCCGGTGCCGGGCTTGCCGGCGTGGTGCTCGCGCGGGTCGACGAATCCCACCTTTCTTTAATCTTCGGCACCCTGGTTCTGCTCGCCGTAGGGCTGAGTCTGGTGGCGGGGGCGCCCCGGCCCACCGGGAGACGCCTGCTCGCCGGCGGCACCCTCTCCGGTTTTATGGCTACCGCCACCTCGATCGGCGGGCCGCCGCTGGCCCTGGCCTATCAGGGGGTGAGCGGAGCGCGGTTGCGCGCTTCGCTCTCGGCGGTGTTCGTAGTCGGAGCGTTCGGCTCGCTGGGGGCGCTGGCGTGGATCGGTCGCTTCGGGGCCACGGAGTTGCTCCTCGGCCTGAGCTTGTTACCCGGTATCGCCATTGGTTTCTGGCTGTCCGGGTACACGGCTCGTGCCCTGGACCGGCGCTGGCTGCGTGGCGCCGTGCTCGGCGTGTCGGCCGTGGCCGGCCTGGCGGCGGTGGTGCAGGCGCTGGCGACCGGTTAGCGCAGGGCGGATTCGCGACGGCCTGCGCGCGCTTTTAAGGGCGTGGCGGATCGCGGCGCCAGGGGCCCTGTGGTTCTTCGGAGGCAGCCTCTGCCTTCCCCTGCAGCCAGCCCCGGAAGGTCTGTAGCAGGCGGTGGCGGACCCTGTCGTCGGCCAGAGGGGCGTTGTGGGTGGCTCCTTCAATGGTCCAAAGGTGGCGCGGGGATCCGGCCGCCTGGTAGAGCCTTTCGCCGTGGATCGGCGGGATGGTCCGGTCGTCCCCGGCGACGACGAGCAGCAGCGGTGTGGGAGACAGTTCGGCGATGTGATCGACCGGCGCGTAGGCATCACTGACCAGCCAGGATAGGGGGTGCTGGAGGGGCCAGGTCAGCCAGAAGTTGCCCAGTTTCTCGCGGGTGATGCCGCGGTAGCTGTCGAATGGGCTCTCGGCGACCACGCCGGCCGGCGGTTCGCCGTCCCACCGCGCGACGGCGGTGATCGCGATGCTCGCCCCAAGGCTTTGGCCGAGCACCAACACACGCTCGGGGTCGACATCGTCGCGTTGGATGAGCGTGCTCAGCGCGGCCTCGGCGTCCTGGTGAACGCCCGAGAAGCTGGGCGATCCCTCCGAGTGACCGTAACCGCGGTAGTCGAAGGTAAAGACCTGAAAGCCGTGGCGGGGCAGCCACCAGACCGCGGCCACGTGGGTGCTGACATTCTGTGCGTTCCCGTGGAAGTGGATGACCGTGCCCTCGACCTCGTCGGTCCGGGCAGGCAGAAACCAGCCGTGCAGCTCGGTGCCGTCAGCGGCTGTGAAGGTCACGTCTTCGTACTGCAGACCGGCTTCAGCGGGGTCCCAGTAGTGGGTCTCGCTCGGGAAGAAGAATGCCCGCTGGCAGCCAGCGACCAGGCCCAGGGTTACCAGCAGCAGGACACACGGGGCCAGGCTTCGCGACAGCATGGTGGCTCCGGTCTACAGGTAGTGGTGAAGGGTCAGCTGGACCCGATCGCTGCGTATGCCAAAGTCCTCCTCGCGATGCAGTCCGAGCCGCAGCGCGGTTTGCTCGCCCAGGTCGCGGCCGATCTCCGCAGAGAGGGTCCAGGCGTTCTCGTTGTCGGTGAAGCGGAGGCCGGAGCCGGTCAGGTGGGCGCGCCAGTCACCTCCCTGGTAGACGGCGTCGCCGCGCAGACCGCCGCCCAGTCTTGCCGAATCACCGAGCCCGCGGGAGGCGCGCAGGGTAACGGCTCCGCCGCCGTAGAGGCGTAACCGGTCGTCCAGCCAGGCCCACGCCGAACCGAAATCGGCGTCGATCACGGCGGCCAGTGGTCGGCGGCCGTCATCGGCGCGGATTCGCTCGATGCCGAGTTTGCCGCCCCACGCCCAGCCGGGGAAGGTGCGGTTGCGTGGCTCCATGGAGCGCAGCTCCATCAGTGTCAGGCGTTCAACCTCAAGCCCACCGTCCGGTTTGCGTCCCTGGCGTGGCGAGCGATTCTCGTACATGCGCGCAATCACCTCCAGGAAGGTGACCTGGGCGCCGCGGAGGTAGCCGGCCGCCGGGTCGAGTAAATCGTGGTAAGCGGCGCGCCACTGCAGCTCACCGTAGCCGACCCGGGAATGGGAACCGATTCCCACACCGAGCCGTCCGGTGCGGTGGCCCTCGTCGGGTCGCTGGTCGGGTCGGGGGGGTGGTTCGGCACGGGGGCCGTCGGTGCGCGCTCGTTCGCTGAGCAACCGGTGGCGTCGTTCGCGTCCCTCGTCACCGATGGGCTCAACGTGAGCGAGCTGGTCGAGATAGGCCGATGCGGCTTCCAGGACCCGTGCTCGGTCCGCTTCCGGGAGGGCCTGGATGGCCTCATCGCTGGTCTCACGGTCACCGTGGGCAAGCTCGCGGACCCAATCGGTGTGCTCGTCCTCCAGTCCGGCGAGCATATGATCGAGGGTACGTCGCCGGGATGGCCGGTAGTGAACATCGCGTAACAGCCCCGGTTCTTCGGTCACGGCGCGGATGGTATCGCTGGGGATGGCCCAGAAGCGAAAGTCATCGCGCAGGCTCAGGGTGGGGTCGGCGATCTCGAGCAGCGACAGCAGGCGGTAGGAGCAGTTCTGCAGGAAGAAATAATACGGCATACCCACCCCATCCAGCTCCCAGAGATGGCTCAGGAGCCGGTCTATGGCGTCCTCGTCCAGGTCTAGTTCGTACTCCCAGAGGTCCCGCTGCTCGAGCTGGGTGTACTCGTTGACCTTGTAGTAATAGGGCATGACCGTGTAGCTGCCGGGATAGCTCCCCAGCACCCCGCGCATGGCAAAGACGACGCCCTGATCCTCACCGGTCTGTGCTGCGTGGTTGACGGCGAAGGCGGTCAACGGCCGCTGCAGGTCCTCTTCGCCGTCGAGGCGGAGCAGAGTATGTCCGAACATGGAGGCGGGATTGCCCATGTAAGCGTCGGCAAAGATGAGCATGACGCGCTCAGTGGCGATCCGTTCGCGCCAGGCCTCGTAAGCCGCGCAATCCGGATCGGGCAGTGGGTAACCGCGGGCTTCCAGCCCGAGGGCTTCGACCAGCAGCTGGCGGCGCGCCGGAAAGCGGCAGGCGGCGTGGCTGTCCTCGGCGCCGGGTACCACCGGGGCGTACAGCGCCTTCAGTGTGGCGCGCAGCTCGGCGCGCGGATCTTCGTGACCGTGCTCGTGGAAATAGAACCCGGGCGTGCGCACCATCCCCTCGCGTCCGGTCCGAAAGGCTCGATGCTCATAGCCGAGCAGTCGCAACCAGCGGGGATCGTCGGCCAGCTCCAGGATCTCAGCCAGCGCGCCGGCGTGGATCGGGGCGGCGACGGCTCGGGGCAGGCAGAGCACACCGCTGAGCAGTACGGCGCAGCACAGCGCCAGAGCTAGACGCATCGGGCGTTCAGTCATGGGCAGGGGTCGGGAAGGCGCGCCGGCTAACCGGTCCCCGGCCGGGGCCGGGGGCCGGTTAGCGGACGGACGTCCTTACGCCGTGTAACGGCTCAGGGTGTCGTGTCCGGCCATGGTGGCTTCGAGGTTTTCCAGGGCCTCGCCGGCGGTAACGTCGGCGGACGGGAAGATCTCCCCGAAGTTCTTCTGGGTGTGGGAGAAGAAGGCATCGTGATCTGCCTCGTCGATCTCCAGCAGGGAGGCGAGCGTGGAGAGCGCCTCGCCACCGCCATTGGAGGCGTCCTGGGCCACTTGGTCCATGTTCTCGGACATGAACTGGGAGGCCTCGGCGGTGATGACGGCGCCTTCCTCGCAGCCCAGGGTGCCGGAGGTGATGCCGAAGTGCTGGTTCCAGGAGATGCCGTTGGTGGTCACCGCCAGGATGTCCTGTCCCATGCCGGACTGGCCGTCGAACAGGACGGTACCGAGCCCGCAGCCGGTGTTGTCAGCCTGAGCAGTGCCCGCCATGCCGAGCGCACCAGCGAACATGGCAGTTGCGACGTACTTTTTCATCATGGTTGATCGCTTCCTCTGTCGATCCAACTCTCACCCGGCGACCGGGCGGGTCACCGGAGAACAGTGCAGTAAAGACTGCAACCCGACTGTAAACGATCGGAAAACCGGGGTGCCAGGGCGGGAGCTGTGGCGGGTAATCACGCTCAGGCCTGCTCGTCGATGTTGATGCCCTTGCGCTCGAGGGCATCGAGCTGCTCCGGCTCGATGACGCCGTTGTCGCTGACCTGCTCGAGCGCCTTCTCGACGGCGCGCAGGGCATCGGCATATTCATGCTTTTTCTCGTGGGCAACCTCCAGCTGCTCGCGCAGGAGGTTGGTCTGATCCTCACGCGTCTCCTGAGCACGCTGCTGTGCCTGGTACCCCTGGTAGGCACCGAACAGACCGGCTACCGTGCCGACACCACTGACAATGCTCATCGATCGGTCCTGACTGGAGAGCGGACGTGAAACGCGATTCACTGCGGCCTAACCGAGTTATCGGCTTCGCGGCGGATAACTTGAGCCTTCGGCGCGGCGTGTTCTTCGACCGAGTGTTCGCGATCCTGCTGTTGGTCGTGGCGGCGGCGGTCGGCGTGCCGGCTGGGGCGGAGGAGCGCCCGACCGAGGCCTTCAATCAGGGGGTGGCCCTCTACGAGGCCGGTGATTACCGCGCCGCCGAGCGCGCGTTCGCGACGGTCATCGGCGATCCGGAACTCGGCGCACTGGCCGCGTTCAATCTCGGGCGCGCCGCGCGCCAGCGCGGGGATTGGGCCGCGGCGGAGCACTGGTGGCGCTTGGCGCAGCGGCAGGCGCGCGCCGAGCGCCTCCAGCGGCTGATCGCCACGCGTCTGGACGAGCTCCAGCAGGGCCGGCCGGCCCTGACCGGCTATCTGCAGGCCGGGATCGGGTACGACTCCAACCTGACACTGGATAACGCCAGGGCCTTCAGCGGCGACGGTGATTCGTTCCTCGATCTGTTTGGTCACGCCGCGTGGCAGGCCCGCGGGAGCCGGGGCGACGGGGTGTCGGCCCAGGGCAGTCTCTATCACCGTGGCTACGCCAGCGAGGGGGATTTCGACTTCACCGACGTTGCCCTGGACGTGCTGGCGGAACGGACCGTCCGGCGCTCCCAGCTCGGCTACGGTCTCGGTGTCGGAGCTCTGAGCCGGGGTATCGGCGGCGTCGATGGACGCGCGGAGGGGCAGCTCCAGGGGCGCTGGCACAGCCCGGGTCGGGGCTGGCTCCTGGCGCGCTACCGCCTGCGCGCCCACCGAGGTGGTAATGGCCGGGACTATCTCGATGGGGTGGAGCATCGGTTGAGGCTGGGCTTCCAGGATCGGGCCGGTGCACTGCGCTGGATGGCGTATTACCAGATCGAGCATCACGACCGCGACGACTGGTCGGACGAGAACGCCTTCATCAGCTACTCGCCGCTGCGTCAGCGTCTCGGTGCCCGGGTGACCTGGCAGGGTGTGCCGTCCTGGTCACTGACCGTGCGTCCGGAGTGGGTCTATGCCGAGTACCGGGATCGCCACGTGGTCGATGACGATCGTCAGCGCCGAGACGACACCCGCTATCGCCTCGATCTGACGGCTATTCATCAGCCTGCCGGGCGGGCTTGGCGGCTTGGGGTGCAGCTGCGGTTCGAGTCTATCGACGATCTGCGGATCGACTGGCAAGAGCGTGAGCTGGAGACCTACACCGCGCGGCGCACCGAGGTGAGTCTGTTGGTCGATCGCAGCTTTTAGGCGGAACCACTGGGGCGTTCCGTGCGTGGGAGAGGGCATGGGTACGCTATTGAACCTCTGGAGCCGCCGTGGCCGGCGGGGCGCGTTCGAGACCGTCATCGGCCACCACTTGGGTAGCCTCTACGGTTTCGCGCGCCGGCTCTGCGGCGACGATGCCGAGGCCGAAGACCTCATCCAGGAACTGCTGAGTAGGCTCTACCCCCGTGGTGACGAGATTGCCGCCCTCGACCGGCCCTATCCCTGGCTAGCGCGTTCGCTTTACAACCTATGGATCGATCGCCATCGCCGCACTCAGGCCCGCCCACCCTGGGACGACCAGTCTCAGGACGATCCGGACGTCCCGTACACCCTTGCCGAGCCGGGCGACGGCCCCGCCGAGCTGGTCGAGCAGGCGCTGACGCGCGAGCGGTTGCAGCGTGCCCTGGGCGCCTTGCCCGAGGCGCAGCGCCAGGTCGTGCTTCTGCATTACATCGAGGGGTTGTCGCTGGACGAGGTGGCCGAGCTCACCGGGGTGGGCAAGGGGACCCTGAAGTCGCGGTTGGCGCGGGCCCGTGACCGGCTTCGCCAGGTCCTGATGGATGGAACCGATGTCGGGGCCGGTGCGTGTGAGGCGGACAAGGGGACCGATCGATGACGGAGCGAACGATGGACTGCCTGGGCTGCCGCGAAGCGCTCCTGGAACTGGAGGCGGACGAACTGGATAGTGCACAGGCCGAGGCGTGCTATGCGCACCTGGCCGTCTGTCCGGCCTGTCGGGCCTGGTACCAGGACGGTCTACGGCTGCGTCGGCAACTGGCAGAAATCGGTGGCCAGGAGGCGGTCTCGCCCGGCTGGGTGGCGACGCAACTGCGGCGGGCGCGGAGCGGTTCTGGGGTGCCCACGGTGCGTCAACGCCTGGTCGCCGGTGTCGCGGCGGTGGGGATCCTCGTTGGCGGCGGGTTGGCGCTCTACGACTGGCGGCCCGCACAAACGGATCCGCCGGTGACCGGCCCGGAAAACGGCGAGGTTCAGGAGTTCCGGTTGGCGATCGACGCCGAACGAAGACTGGAGGGGGTACGGTTCCAGGTCGAGGTTCCTGAGGGATTCGAGCTGGAAGGCCATCCGTCGCAGCGACGGGTCAGCTGGGAAGGTGATCTGGAACCGGGCGCCAACCGTCTGACGCTGCCGGTGCGCGGTATACCGGGGGCCGAGGTCGAGCAGGGAGAGTTGGTGACCCGCATCGAGCACGAGGGTCGGTCCCAGGAGCTGCGCCTGCCGGTCACCCTCGTCCAACCACATGAGCGCGAGTCCTGAAATGCGTCACCCAAGACTGGACGAGTTGAGCTGAAGGAGGAGGCAACGATGAGGACCAAGCCGAGAAACGCGAGTCGCCGGTTAGGCTACTTGCTTGTGCCGGTGGGGCTGTTGATCGCCTCGCTGAGCGTGCCGGTGGCCGCCGAGGAGGTCGAGGCCCAGGATGAGGTCGCCGCTGACGCCGGGGAGACCGTGTCCGAGGGCGAGACGCTACGGGATGCCACCATGCGCCGGCTCGACGACGACGCGACCGAGGAGGAGGTGGCGCAGGAGATCGAGTTGCCGGAGCAGGCGGCCGACCGGGCCCGGGAGCGTGCGGCCGAAGGCCTGGAGACGGCCAATGAGGCGCGCGAAGGCGGCCGGGAGTTCGGCCAGGAACGCGCCGAGGAGGCCCGCAGTCAGGGACAGGAGCGCGGGGAGCAAGCCCGTGCAGCCGGCCAGGAGCGAGGCGAGGAGGCCCGTGAAGCCGCTAGGGAACAGGCTGAGCAGGCACGCCAGCAGGCTGAAGAGGCCCGGGAGCAGGGCCGTTCGGTCCAAGACGACGCCCGTGAGGGCCGGGAGCGGGCCGAAGAAGCCCGGGAAGGCAATCGGCCGGAGGGTACACCGGCGAACTAGGCAGGCCGGAGCCCGGTGAGGGGGTGCTGGAACAATCGGGGCCTCCCCACAAAAAAGGGCCGCGGAACGTCCCCGTTCCGCGGCCCTTTCGGTGTTTGGTCGGGGCGGCAGGATTTGAACCTGCGACCCCCTGCACCCCATATAGGTCTTCGATACCGTGTAAGAGGCTGATCCAAAAGGGAAATCGGGGTCTGTGGGCGAGGTCATGTGAGGCCGTTTCGGTGCAATACGGATCAATCACTTACACACCAGTTTTGTCCCGCGCTGAACCGGGGTTTTGACCCGCATCCAGGCCGCTTTCGCAGTCCACCCAGGTCTCGCCATGGCGGCTGAGGTAGTGCCGCGTCATCGCCGCGGACGAGTGGCCCATCAGCCGCTGCACCGCTTCCTCTGACCAGCCAGCCTCCCGGTACAGCCGGCCGCCCAGGGCGCGCACCTCGTGCAATGACGGGCGCTGTCCGGTGGGCAGATCCGAGGCGATGCCGAGTTCGTCCCGAACCGCGGCGAACGCCCGGGTGAGATATCGCTCATCGACCTGGGTCCAATGGTCTCGGCTCTCCATGTACTCGCGCCGGCGCTTGGCCGGAGGCCGGTGGATCAGGAATGGGCTCACCACGTCGTCCCGGCACCGGGCGATCACTTCCTGGAGCTCCGGCGAGATCCGGATCCGGAGGTTCGCTGACTCCTCTCCCGCGGTCTTGCGCTGCCGGACGTACAAGCAGCCATCGGCGATGTCGTCGAAGCGCATGCGCACCAAGTCCCCGCGGCGCTGGAGCGTCTGCAGCGCGAGGTCGAGCGCATTCTGCAGCCAGGGCTCGGCAGCCGACCGGATGCGCCGGAACTCCTCCAGGGTCAGCCGCCGGCGCTGGACGTGCTCATCCGCACGCAGCGTCCCCTCGACGGGGTTGTCGTCGCGGTAGCCGCTGGCGACGATCCATGCCCAGGCCTTTCGCAGGGTCGAGCGCCGCGCATTGGCCGACCGTCCCGGGTACTGGCCGAGGTGCTTACCGATCCGGCGCCGGGTGACCTCCTGGACGGGCGTTGCGCCAAGGTCTCGGACGGCGTCACGGATCGCGCGCTGTTGCTCCTCGAGGGTCTTCGGGCTGATCGTTCGCCCGTGCCGGTTGCGCTGCTTCGGCAGGACCTCATCAAGGTACTGCGACAGCACCTCGCCGGCGGTCTCCCGCTCGGCCGTCACCGATGCCGCCAGCCGCTCGGCGTCCATGGGCTCCATCAGGCGACTGTTCAGGATCTGCGCCGCCTTCACCGCCCTGGCCTTGTTCTGGCCCATCCCGTACCACTTCCCGGTGACCGGGTGACGGTAGCGATAGTAGGTCTTCCCGCGCTGGCGCTTCGCGTAGAGGTGCGCGGGCAGATCTCGGCTCCCGGGCTTCCGTGGTCTCGGGCTCATGCGGTATCCCTCAAGACGTGCTCGACGAGCTCATGTTCGGAGTCGGCCAGCCAGGCCTCCTCGTCGACGTAATGGCGCTTGCCCACTGCGCGCCCCGGGATCTCGCCGGACTCGATCCAGGATCGGACGGTCCGCCGGTCCGGCCGGGACCCGTCAGCGAAGTAGCGCTGCCGGAACTGGTCTACAGTGATCAACCTCATGGCCCCTCCTACACCGCGACAGGCGCCGGGATCGCCGGGTGCGGGTCATATCCGTGCAGCCCCACCACGTCCTCCTGGCGCATCCGCGCGAGCTTGAACAGGTCGGTCTCGCTCGTCTGCCACTGCAGCCTCGGCGCCTCCCGCGGCTCCCGGCTTATCTGCTCGCGGGCCTGTTCCAGGTGGTTCAGGTACAGGTGGCAGTCGCCTCCGGTCCAGATGAAATCGCCCACGCCCAGGCCCACGTGGCGGGCCACCAGGTGGGTGAGTAGGCTGTAGGAGGCGATGTTGAACGGCACGCCCAGGAACAGGTCGGCGCTGCGCTGGTAGAGCTGGCAGGAGAGCCGCCCGTCGGCCACGTAAAACTGCACGAGGATGTGGCACGGCGGCAGGTGCATAAGGTGCAGCTCGCCCGGATTCCAGGCGCTGACGATGTGCCGGCGTGAATCCGGGTCGGTGGCCAGGCTGTCCAGCACCTCGGCGATCTGGTCCACGGCGTCGCGTGAGTGGGTGCCGACGGATTCGATGTAGCTGGGCTGCCAGTTCCGCCACTGCGCGCCGTACACCGGGCCTAGCTCGCCGTGCGGGCCGGCCCACTCGTCCCAGATATGCACGCCGCGCTCCTGCAGCTCGGTCGCGTCGGTGCTGCCGCGGAGCATCCACAGCAGCTCCTCGACCACGCCGCGCCAAAAAACCCGCTTCGTGGTCAGCAACGGGAACCCGGCTGTCAGGTCGAACCGCATCTGGTGGCCGAACACCGACAGCGTGCCGGTGCCAGTGCGGTCGGCCTTGTGGTGGCCGCGGTCCATGGCGAGCCGCAACAGGGACAGGTACTCGTGCTCGTTCACGGTCATCGCTTGCCTTCCCCTAAGAGCATGCCCGCCTCGCGCAATGCTTCGCTCACAGCCTGGTTTGCCATCTTGCGGTCAAGCCATTCATCGGAGCCGTGTTCAGCTGAGTGCTCAGACGGCATGTGACGCTGGGCAACGCGCAGAGCCCGGTATAGTTTTTTGCAAAGATCGAGTTTGTTTGTTCCGGGGTTTCCGCTCATAACCACCTCGTCATTTTCGTTCGCTTCTCCCGCCACCAGTACCGGATCCGCGACTCCCGCGGGATCCGCTCCCGCCACCGGCAGCTCTCGCAGTGCTCTCGGCCGGGGTAGTTCTCCGGCGAGGCGTAGGCCCCGCACCCCGTCGACACCGACCAGTAGGGCAGGCGGCGCCGGGGCGTGCGGTCGCTGTGGCAGCCGGGCTTCACGCGGCCGCCTCGCTGTCGCCGACCGAGCCTTGGTCGCCGTTGATGACCCGGTAGACCATATTGAGGCCGCAGCCCATCTTGTCGGCGATCGCCGTGGCGTTAATGCTCCTGGCCTTCTCCTCCTCGTCATCGGCGCGGGCCAGCATTTCCCTGGCCTCACGCTTTAAGCGGGTCGCTTCCGCCTTGTGCCTCTGGTGCTCGGCCCACAGCTGCTGAATGAGTTCGGCGTCCTCGGCGTCCAAGCGGGGTGCATACGGGTTCGCCAGCAGCCCGGACAGGCCGCGCCAGTTGATGGCACTTCGCAGCGGCCCGACCTTGACCCCGTACCCCGCCGCGAGCTCAGAGCAGGTAAGGCCCTCGTCAGCAGCTGCGAACACCACCTCCTGCAGCGACCGGCCAGCGGCCTCCTCGATAATCTCGACCGTGGTCTTCTTCGCCATGCTCACCTCCCGGTGTGCCCGAAGCCGCCGGCCCCGCGCTCCGTCGGGGTGAACTCAGACACCTGAACCAGCCGCGCCTGGATCACAGGCATGAACACGAGCTGGGCGATACGTTCTCCGGGCTCGATCATGTAGGGCTCGCTGATGTATGGCTCGTCGCTCCACCTCGCGCCGTAGGTGTCCACCGGCGGGTTGCGGTTCCACGCCGAGACCTTGATCTCGCCCTGGTAGTCGGAGTCGATCAGGCCGGTGCCGTTACCCAGCACAATGCCGTGCCTGTGGCCCAGGCCGGAGCGGGGCAGGACCACGCCGGCGGCACCGGGGTCGGAGATGTGGACCGCGAAGCCAGTGCCGATCATCTGGCACTCGCCCGGCTCCAGGATCAGCGGCTTTTCGATGCAGGCCCGCAGGTCGATGCCCGCGGCGCCCGCGGTGAGGTAATCCGGCTCGGGCCACTCGGTGCCCAGTCGCGGGTCCAGGATCCGGGTCTCGATCAGGTGGCTGGGCTGATTGGTCAAGGTGTTTCCCTCCTGCTGTGGTCAATGGCGCGCTGCATGCTCATCTGGTCGATAAGGTGCTCGACGCGGTCGGCCAGCTCGGCAAACGTGCCGTCGCTGGCCAGGGCCCACTCGTTTGTAGCCCGGCGGTAGCCGGACAGGGCCTGCTCGCTGAGGTGCGTGTCGAAGTCGTTGCCCGGGCGGTTGATCCAGACGACGTGGAATCCCTGATCGCGCACCCAGTAGAGCTCGTTGGGAAAGCGCACATCGTCGATCAGTGCCGCTGTGGATGCAGGCCGGCGGGCGAGGCGAAGCGCCATGTGGCCGAGCCAGAAGTCGGGGTGCCAATGATCCCGAGCCGCCTCGGTGCCGAGCACCTGCTCGATCTTGCGCTGCGACGGCTGGCCGGGGAGGGCGGTGATCGGCTCCTCCTTGCTCTCAGGAGTGAGAATACCGGCGGACCCCAGCAACGCCTCTCTCATCTGCTTGATCGGGTAGGCGAACGAGTACACATCGGCGGGCGTTCCACGCCGGCACAACTCGCTGGCGGCCATCAGGGCCGCTGTGCTCTTGCCGCTGTGCTTGCGGCCCACGAATGCGATGTTCATGCGCTCCTCCACTCGTGCCAGTACTGCAGGGCGGCCTCACAGATGATCGGCTGCCACTGTTCCGGAGTCGTCGCCGCTTGGTGCCGGTCACCGAGACAGCTGGCAGCGGTGGCGATCTCTTCCGCCGTGTCCTCCAGGTTCTCGATAGCCCGGCCCACCTCAGCGCTGTCGCGCAGACCGTCGCCGGTGAGCCAGGCCTCGGCGAACGCACGGCGGGCCTGGTTCGCGTCGGCGTACAGGAAGGGAGGGATCGCGCTCATGCCGCCTGCCTCCCTGTTCGTTCCCCGCCGAACCACTCAAGCATGCGCGGGACCAGGCTCCGCAGCTCCAAGGCCATGAGGGAAAAGTCAGCGTCGATTCGCTCGGCCTCGCTCTCCGGCTCCAGATCCCCGGCCTGCTCGCGGATCTCGTCGTGGAACCTGGCGCGACGCAGCGACAGTTTGGCGTCCAGCACGCCGCTGATCCGCTCGGAGTAGGTCACGGCCAGGCGGCGGACTCGCTTGCCGGCGTCGATGTGGGCACTGATCTCCTCGGAGGTCAGATCCTGTCGCTTTACGCGGGCCTCGCAGCCCTCGGCATTGGGATCCTCGAGCACCGCTTCTTCGCCCAGTTCCAGGTCGCCGGGCAGCTGCTGTTGAGCCAGCCATTGGGTCATCACGGACCCTGGCGACAGCTCGGTCTCGGGCGGGACCAAGGCAAGCCCGTCCCATGCCTCGCACAGCTGATCGACGAAGTGCTCGACCTGCTTGTCGGAGCTGGCGTCGACCACCAAGAAGCCGGACTCGATGTCTAGGCAGGCCCAGGTCTTCTTGTAGCGGCTGAACGCTTGCGGCAGCAGGTCCGTCACCACCTCGTCGCGGATTCGGTCGCGCTCACGCTTGCGGACTTTGCGATGCTCGGCTGCCTCCAGGGCGCTGATGCGGTCGTCGATCGCGTCCCGGAGCACCGACGCGGGCAACAGCTTGGTCTCCTCCTGCAGGCACAGGAGCAGGCTGCCGGCGGCGGCGTGCACTAGCGGCGCTCCCGGGCCGAGCGGCGGGACGAACCCGCTGCGGCTCAGCTCCATCGCTCCGCAGGGCGTGAAGGCAAGCGCCTCCAGTCGGGCCGCGGCCGCCTCGGCGTCGTAGTCGACCTTCTCGGCCAGTCGGTATGGGACCAGGTTGCGGAACCACATGGCGTCCTCTCCTTGGGCGGCCTCAGGCCGCCGCCTCCTCGTCGGTTCTCCGGGCTTCTCCGGCAACCTCGCCAGCCGCCTCGAGCGCGCAGTTGAGCTGGCTTTCCAGCTGGCGCGCCCTGGCCCGCTCTTGGCGGGCCCGAGCCTGGAGGCGCATCTCGGCAACCCGGAGCAGGTCGGGGCCGAGCTCGTTCCAGGCCTCCTCGATGGCGCCGATTTCAGTGGGGTGATACCTGAGCAGCGCTTGGGCGACTGTCTTCCCGCTATCCCCTCCGCGGCGTAGCTGCGCGATCCTATGTGCGCCTCGCTCTAGGCCCGACGCCCTGTCTTTGGCGAGGCGGATGCCGCTCTCCATCTCCCTGAGGTCGTCCATGTTCATCACGCCGCCTCCTTCGCTTCCTTGGCTGCCTCCCGAAGGTGCTGTGCGAGCACCTCGCAGATCCGGGGGAAGTCCGCCGCCCGATAGAGCTTCGCGGCTTTCTCGCGGCCGACCGGCTCGATGCCGAGCTCGGAGAGGCCCGCGGCGCTGATCGACAGCGGCGCGATGGCGTCGTTGATGTTGCCCAGGGTCATCCTTGCGCCGTCGTCAGCGACGGGCTCCGGCGGCACGTCCCAGCCGGCCTCGGTGGTTTCACCGGTGTCGCTGACGTCGGGCTCTTGGTGGGCGGGCGGTGCGGCCTCGCGCTGCACCTCCTGCTCCGCCTGCTGCTGCTCCGCCTGTCGGGCCCGCTCCTGCTCAGCCTCCTGGCGCCGGCGCTCCTGCTCCTGGTGCTCGGCGATCCGGGCCTTGATGGCGGCCTCCATGTCGGCCGCGTCCTTGCGCACCAGGTCGGCCCAGTCCGGGAACAGGGTGGGGTGGTCCTCGGTGAGGTCGCGGAACTTGGTCAGATTCGCGCGCAGGCGCTCGGCCTCTTCGGCCAAGCGCAGCCGGGCGTCGGCCAGCTCCTGCTCGGCGGCGTCGCGCACGGTCTTGACCGTCTTCTTGCCCTTGATCGCCCCAGGGAAGTCAGCCTGCGGGTCGATGCGCAGCCCGAGCTCTTCCTCGTGCCCGCGGGCGGACTCGGCCAGGGCGTTCTGGCACTCGGCGATCACCTCCTGCCGGATGGCCTTCTTGCGGTGCTCGACCTTCTTGTCGAGGTCCAGGCGGGTCTTGCGCGCCTGCTCCCGGATCTCGTCGATGGCCTTGAACAGCGCGTCGATGCTCTGCGTCTGGGACAGCGCGTGCTCCTTGGCGGCGTCGAGGCGCTTCTCGATCTCCTTGCACCACTTGGCAGTCTCGGCGGCATCCGCGAAGTCCTGATCCGTGGCCAGGTCCGTCTTGATGCCCTGGAACACGTCGAGGGCTCTCGCTTTGAACTCGTCCAGGTTCGACGCGGTAACGCCCCCGGTGATCTGGATGTGCAGCGCCGGCAGTTCGCCGGGCGCGGAGCCGGTCACCTCGGGGGCGTCCGTGCGCGGCTGGTAGGACCGCAGATCCTCGTCGAACTGCTGCCAGGCGCGCACCAGGCGCCGCTGCTTTTCCGGGTTCGGCTCGTACCAGCACGAGACGCAGTTACCCTCAGTCCCGTCGGAGAGCATGAACAGGGCCCGCTCGGCTTTGGTGATCATCAGCTGCTGCTCGAGCTGCCAGACGTGCTCATCCGGCACCTGGCCTTCCCGCACCTGCTCTGCCTTGGCCTGGTTCCAGGATTTGTGCTCCCAGACCACGTCGTTGAGCATCGTCAGGCCATCGCAGCTGGCCAGCAGCGGCAGGCCCTCAATGTGCTTCCGAACCGTCGCCCGGAAGAGCTCGTCACCAATGATCTTCTCGGCAATCGGCCGGGCCGCTTCTTCGTCGGCGTGCCCCTTATCGAGCAGGTTCTTCTGAGCCCATTCGCTGAACTCCTGCTCGGTTCCGGACGCCTTGTGGCTGAGCAGGTCCGACCTGGGGATCGGCCCTACCCCCATCACGGCCGGGGCCTCGCTGGCGTTGTAGTGGCTTGCCCTCAAGCGGTTCCATTCCGGGCTGCCCTGCACAAGATCGAGAACCTCCATCACTCACCCCCTTCAATCGGCTGGCACTGGCGGATCTGTTCAGCCTGTTCATCCGTCATCTGGTAGGAACTGGAGGCCTTGGCGATGACCTCCTCGGCACTGATGCGCCCGCCCTGGATGGCCTGGCGCCACTTCGGCAGGTTCTCCGCGAACCGGTCATCGGGGTAGGGCGGCAGCTGCTCGGGCTCGCTGGCGGCCGGGGCCGGCTCCGGGGTGACGTCCTTTTCGGGGATGTCCCGGACCTCCTCAGCGACGGCGATGCCGCGCAGGGCGTCCGGGAACACGTCGCGCAGAGCGAACGCCCTGGCGCGCATCTGGATCATGCGCTTGGGGTACGACTGCCAGGGGCCCTGCTTGCCGGCCAGGCCGGCCCGCTGAGCATCGTCGTGGCTGAACTGGCGGATCTGCTCCTGCTCGCCCCGTCGCTTGGCTCGACAAGTGGCGACCCAGCGGGAGTCGTCGAACTCCTCAGAGACGTACTCGCAGGACGGGTGCGAGCGCACGATGGCCAGCATCGCGTCACCCCAGACCGCCGGGCGCCCGTTGATAACGGCGATGTTCTGCAGCGCCTGGAGAGGCGGCAGGCCCAGCTCGAGGCCCCACTGCATGGCCACCAGAACGTCGCCCGGGTTGCCCTGGTAGTCCTTCGGGATGACTTTGCTCTTGGCGATGATGTCGGCGTATTTCATCGCCTCGTCGAGGTTCTGCGGCGTCAGCGAGAAGGTCTGCCCGCCGCGGATCGGTGTCACGTTGCTCTCGGTCATGGCTGCTGCCCTCAGTGCTCTCGGATCTGTCGAATCTGGGTGACGACGCTTTGCCGGGCCCGGCGCAACTTCGTGCGCGCCTCCTGGATGCTCCCCGACGTGCGCAACGCTTCGTCGGTGACCTCGGCCAGAGTCGCGGCCGCCGTGGTCATCCGGGTGTCCCGGTGCGCTCCCGGCGCGGCCAGCGCGTGGTAGGCGACGAGCACCTCGCGGAGCCGGTCGACCTCGCCCTGGTGTTCCTCGAGTTCGGCGGCGTGGGCCGCCGGCCGGTGGTCGTCGATGGTCAGGCTGTCCATGTCTTCCCTCCTACGCGGCGCCCGGGCCGCGTTCGTCGTGATCTGCGATAACGGCGAGGCCCTGGTGCAGGGCGTCGTAGCTGTCGGCGCCGTCGCGGGCGGCTTGCCGAGCCGCTTCCTCGGCGCGGGCTCGGAGCCAGCCGGGTGTGCCGGACCGGCGCATGTGCTGGTGCAGGTGAATCACCGCGGTCTGCTCCCGGCTGCGAGCGTCGCCGCGCATCGGTCGCGTGGTGATTCCTCCTCGTCCGTCGGTGGCGAGCTCCTGGCCGCGCTGGGCGGCTGCTGCCGCGAAGTCGATCAAGTCAGCCATGGTTGGCCTCCATCTCTGCCGCGCGTGCTTCCAAGCGGTGGGCGATGCTGAGAAGCGCGCCTTGTGGGTTGGGCGCTGTCGCCACCGTGGCGAGATCCGATTTCAGGCCCCCGATCACCGACGCCAGCACCTGCGTCCACTCGTCCAGATCGGCACGGGCCAAGGCCATGCGGGCCCCGAAGATCCGGTCGATCACCTCGTCTGCTGTTTTCTCGTCCATCTCACCCTCCCAGGGCCCGCTCGAGCCCCATCATCAGAACCAGTGCCGCGACTGCCGCGGCGGCTTGCATGGCGTCGCGGATCACGCCAGGCGCTCCGAGGTGCGCTCCACCAGCCGCTCCCAGAGCTGATGCAGGGCGGCGGTGTTGCCGTGCTCGCAGGCTTGTCGGATAGCCGAGATGATTTCCTCGCCATCCATGTCGCCCAGGGTTTCCGCGGCGTCGTCGTCAGAGATCGAGAACTCGCCCTCGCGGAGCCATTGAGCGATCAGGGCCTCGCGCTGCTCGCGCATGTCGGCCTCACGCTCGCGCCGGATTTCGGCGTCGGCGATCGGGTTGTAGCCGGCGTTGATGCTTGGGTAGGCCATCGGTGGTGCCCTCCGTGTGCTCGCCTGGTTGCAAAGCTTCAAGCACAGCTAATCACGCCACGTGTTTTAATGTCAACACGAAACGTGATTAAAAATCGCGGACCATGAGGGGGCGTGTTACCCAAGCTCCGGGCCCGACGGTCAGCCCGCCGCCCGCCCGCGCCCGGAGTTGGCCGGGGCCGGAAGCACGCAGAGGAGGGCTCGAGCGAGCACCGACCACTGGCGCCCGGTGAGCGCGGGGCCAGGGTGGCCTTGGAACTAAGGGGATCGGCGGCTACTTCGGCGCCCCGGTGGTGGGCAGCCGTGAGGATGGAGTTGACGGGCAGCAGAAGGGGTGCTTCAGGGGGTGCTCTCCCGAGTCATCGGGCTCTGTCTTCAAATTTGCGCTGCGCCATTGTTAAAACCGCTTAGCAAAAAGTGGTGAGCTTCTTTATTTTTTATGCGCCCCAACATTGAAGAGTTAGATTGAAGCCTGATTTCCTGGGGCAGTAGTATCCGGCATACAGACCGACTAGGCGTCGCGCTATGGTGGGTGAGATGTGCGCCTAATAAAGATTCTGGAGGATTGTTCTTACTTCGCTCGAAGCCTGCACCACGTCGGAAGATATTTTTTCTGCTTGATTTGAAGAAATCCGTCTTGATGGATTCATGAAGTCGTCATGATAGGTTGCGGTCATGCGCAGTTTGACAACCGCGTCGATCAGCTCTTCGGGGGCGCCTAATGCGTCGACCTCCGTGTTTAAGTTATTAGTCTTTGCCTTTATTTTAGAGGCTATCTGTGTGTCTTCCAGGGGTGTTTGTCTTTCAAGGTGCCAGTATTCAATCGATAGGGTTTCTATGTCCTCAACAAGAGAGAAGCACCGGTCGATTATTTTGCTTCTAGAGTTTTTCTCTAGAGACTTTTCTTGGTAAGCCTTGGTCTGTCGAACGCCGTAAGCCGCAACGCCAATGCTCACGGCTATCAGCGCCCACGTTACGTAATCTTCCTTGATCGCCCAGGCGACGACTTCTTCGCTCACTGACCTGCGTTACCTGTGTTAAGGTATTTCTTAACCTCGGCACGATCCGCTCTTGTCCCGCCGGTAATCGCTACCCGGTCTCTTAGGTCAACCGACGAGAATTCGGGCATCCTAGTTAGCCCACCAAACGCTTCTTCTAGGAACGAGGACCCGAAGCCAGCGGTTCCATCAAGATCGACAGTAACTTTATCGTGTTCTCGTATCGCAGGGGCGAGTATATCCTCTCTGAATGCCTCTCCCGTGTAAGGCCCGTGTCTCCTGAAGCGGCCAGCAGGGAAGCGACTAAAATCCTTGGAAATAGAAATTATTTTTTCACCCATATTTATGCCGCCATAAGTACAAGCTGTACATTCATGTGATCAGTATAGCGGCACCTGCCAAACAATGATAGTGCCTTCGATGGACTTCCGCCTGCCGCCGAAAGAGTCGCGCCCGGTGCGAGCGTTGTACATGTACCATCCGCGGTTGCTATAGATGACAAGGCGCCCCTGTTGCTCAGACTCGATGATTTGTTTCATTTGTGGCATGCCCCGCCCACGGGCTGGTTGGCCGGTTCGCGTAGTAGCAATTTCCATGGCAGCTTTTATCGCGTGCCCATCGTCATTACCCAAACCAAACTTCCTTTTTATGGAGTCGATAAGGGTATACGAGTGTTTCTTGGGAAGTGATACAGGTATCCCAATGCCTAGGTCGCATTGGAGAAAATGCAACCAACCGTTTTCGACGCGAGAGAATACCCACCATTTTGGACTTTTCGATTCTTGGGGCGGTGATGAGGGATCGTCGTACGCGTGGTAGATACTGTTGTCAATGGCTTCACTTACACCCGCAAAAAGGTATCGCGCCGAAATCTCGTCAAGCTGGTCGGTCTCTTTGAGTTTATCGATTATGGATACCGGATGCTCAAGGCTTACTTCATTGCCCGACGCTTGCATCCAGTATATGACATCGTCATCAATTGGCTCAGAGCGCCCATTACGGAGGCCAAGAAGATCATTTAATTCCAGTTGCGTAAAAACCTGGCGGACTTTGTGTGTGCGTGATGGTGACGACCTTACGTTTCTCAGGTGTCCGGAATGCTGTAGTTTCATTAGCCGAGCGGTGAATAAAAGCATCCCGTCGGCGGAGACTCGATCGGTCTCCGAAAAATCAATACGGGTTGGCCGTGGAGCTAAAATAGATTGCTCGAGTCGTGAAAGAAAGCGCAAAGTTCTTTTGTAGTGACCATTGCTATAAAGGCTTATTGGGGTGGGGCATGCTATTGCGCCGGTGCTGTTTTTTTGTGTGTCTCGGTTCGGAGTTAAGGTGCGTGTCTTGCTAAGATCACGGCGCTCGCGCCGGAGGCGTTTTTGAAGCTTGCGGCGATTTTGCTGAATGTGACGGAGGCGATCGTGCTTTCCTAGTTTTCGCATTAAGTCACTCCTCTTCCATGATCGCCTGTCGGACTACGCCGATGACTTCCCACTCCCCGTCGATTTCGATCATGTCGTATCTAGGATTAAGGGGCTTCAGGTAATACCTTCCGACGTCATAGGCCAACTCCTTGAACGTAACTTCGGACGTTTCCTTGTGCCGTGCAACCACCCGCTTACCAGGGTCAGGTGATGCGCCAGGGTCCACCAGGATTAGGCAGCCGGGCGGGTAGCTCCGGCCGTGGGGCGCGGTCATGGAGTCGCCCTGGACTCGCAGCAGGAACGCGCGTGGGTCTACGTTCTTGTGGGTCCAGTGCCATTCTTCGGCCTCGCCTGGGTGCAGGGGGTCGACAGCCTCGTGCCAGTGGCCGGCCTGCACCCAGCTGATCTCGGGGATCGCACGCACCGGGTCCGGGCCCGGGCAG
This sequence comes from Halorhodospira halophila, assembly GCF_016653405.1. Taxonomy (NCBI): domain Bacteria; kingdom Pseudomonadati; phylum Pseudomonadota; class Gammaproteobacteria; order Chromatiales; family Ectothiorhodospiraceae; genus Halorhodospira; species Halorhodospira halophila. The sequence continues at coordinate 72,005 of NZ_NHSN01000008.1, read as the reverse complement.
ACGTTCTCGTGCTCCTGGCCACCCAGGGCAGACGTGGGCTCTCGGTCGCCGGTGCCGAACTGGAGCCACTCGGGGCGAACGCCGGTCACTGTCGCGATCGTCAATATGTCCTTATATGACGGCGTTCGTGCGTCACGCTCGTAGTTGCCGATCCGGGACTGCGATTCTTCCCAGCCGCACATCTTGGCCAGGCCACGCTGGGTCACCTTGCTCCCTATCGTGTCGGAGAGGTGCTCACGCGCTTCCTTGATCCGCTTCCCGATGGACATGAGCCCAGTACAACACTCCGCGTGATGCGGTATGGCAACGAAGCGTGTTGACCTGAAACACGTAACGTGATTTTCTAAGCGCATGGGCGAAATGAACTCACTCAAGAGAGCGGCAGATGCGGTCGGGTCGGTAACGGAGCTGGCTCAGTCGATCGGCGTTAGGCAGTCGACCGTATCGAACTGGTTTATGCGCGGTCGTGTCCCGGCCGAGCGCTGCGCGGCCATTGAGCTGGCGACGAAGGGCGCCGTGACGCGCGCGGAGCTGCGTCCAGACGTCTTCGGCGAGCTCAAGCCCGAAGACGCCGCCTGAACTCTCCTCCTGGGGCCGCTGCGGCCTCTTTCGCCGGCATCGGTTCGATTCCGCCCGGCGCGTTTTCCACGCATGAACCTGGAGAAGCCAATGCGGTACGCGAAAGGAGTGAGGAGCAGCTGGGGCAAGTGCTTCGAGGAGCTGAAAGCGCGAATTCCGGAGCGCTTCTACGACGCGCTGGCAGCGGAAGCGGCCTTGCGCGGCGTGGACAAGGCGGAGCTCCTGAGGGAGCAGATCCTCGCTCAGCGCTACGCCGGTGAGCTCGAGCGCATCACGGGCGCTCGGCACGAAGTGCCCAGCGGTGACAACGACGCCCAGCTGACCACCGAGCTTCCGAGCCGGGCCCGGGATGCGCTGGGTGCGCTGGCCCTGGTGTCGGGGTCGACGCCCGATGCGTACCTCCGCGATCTCGTGATGGCGCATCTCTACGGTCATGGCCCCATCACGACACAGAAGGCCGACCGGGTAAGCGGAGGAGATGGGGCCTAGATGGGGCTCAAAGCCCGGCAGGACAGAGATCAATTAAAAGCCCCGGCAGGCGGGCAGGCCGTACCGGGGCAATCACGCTTCACCACGTGGAGGCAATGATGCCATGCAAACCAAGAAGCCCTCAATGGCAAAAGGCGATGGAGCAGGCCCGAAGGATCAGCCGGTGTGCGACCAGCGCCGGCAAGCGTCGGTCCGTTCGGGCGTGGGCGCAGAAGTGCAAGGCCGCGCTGAGGGGAGGGCCATGCGCTGGCTCATAACCGATGAAGAGGATCAGCGCCTGCAAGGGCTGACCGCGGATGCCCAGGTGCTATACATGCGCGGTTTTCGCCGTTCCATGGACTTCGAGACGGGCATCGCCGAGATCGGCCTGGCCTTGCTCAGGCAGAAGATCGAGACCATCCCCGATCCGAAGAGTCGCATCCAGGAGCGCCGGGTCGAGAGCATTTCCAATCACTACATTCGGGCCCGCATTGCGGAGCTGGAGCGGGCCGAGCTGATCGAGAAGATCCCCAAGGAAGATCGTTTCGGGAGGCCGCAATACAGGTGCCTGGCGGCCCCCTACGCAGAGGTGTGCCCAAAATCTGGACCGCAAGAGAACCGCAAGGGCCGAACCGCAAGCACAACCGCAGGCGAGAGTGCAGACGTGGTGCGCCTTGAGGACCACTGGACCGCAAGGGGAACCGCAAATGAGCCGCAAGGGCACAACCGCAAGAGGTCAGGGGGTCCGGGGTATATAAGCACCTCTGACGAGGTGCTTGTCGACGACGCCGCTTCGCAGGCGCCGTCCACTCCCTCCAGCACCGCACCGGATTGCCCTCATCGAGAGATTATCCAGGCCTACCACGACGAGCTGCCGATGTGCCCCCAGGTTCGTCCAGAGCTGTGGAAGGGGGAGAGGGCGGCCAAGCTCCGCGCTCGCTGGAGAGAAGACGAGAAGCGCCAGAACGTGGACTGGTGGCGCAAGCTCTTCCGCCGGATCCGTCAGACGTGCCCGTTCCTGATCGGCCAGTCTGAACCGCCCCCGGGGCGCCGGCCCTTCCAGGCCGACCTCGAGTGGATCGTCAGCCCCAAGAACTTCGTCAAGATCCTGGAGGGCCGCTATGTCGATAACGGCTGAGGCAGAGCAGTCCGTCCTGGGTGCGGTAATGCTGGACCCGGAGGCGTTCGACGACATCTCCGGGCTGATCCGGGACACCGACTTCAACAACGATGCGCACCGCGCCATGTGGAGAGCCGCGGCGGACCTCGCGGCCACCGGGCAGCACGCGGACATCGTCACGCTGAGCTCCCGGCTCCGAGAGCGGGGCGAGTTGGACCGGGCCGGGGGCATGCAGTACATCGGATCGCTGTCCAGGTCCGTACCGTCAGCGGCCAACGTCCGGCAGTATGCCGAGATCGTCCGCAGGCAGGGGCTGCGCCGCGAGGCCGCCTCCATCGCTTCGCAGGCGTCGAAGGATGTCATGGAGGCGGAGGACCCGGTGGCGGCCCTCGATCAAGCCCAGTCCGCGATGCTCGCGATCGGTGACCGAGGGCAGGGCGGCCCCGCACGGGCTGGAGATAAGCTCGGCGCCTGGATGGATCGGCTCGATGCCCGATACCAGCGCGGGTCCACCATCACCGGGTTGCCGACCGGCTACGCGGACGTCGACGCCATGACCGCCGGGCTCCAGGGCGGTGACCTGATCATCCTTGCCGCCCGGCCTTCCATGGGCAAGACGACCTTCGCGCTCAACGTGGCCGAGTATGCCGCTGTGCGCGATGGCAAGTCGACGGCGGCTTTCAGCCTGGAGATGGACACCGAGTCATTGCTCGACCGCTCCGCGGCCAGCCTGAGCGGTGTCCCGCTTGATCGCGTACGTCGCGGGACGCTGGAAGACGGGGACTGGTCGCGTATCAGTCGCGCTCAGGAGCAGATCGCGCCGGCGCCTCTGTGGATCGACGAACAGGCCGCGCTATCTGCTCCGGAGATCGCATCCCGCTGCCGCAGGCTCCAGCGCCGTGAGGGCCTGGGGTTGGTCGTCATCGACTACCTGCAGCTGATGACCCCGCCGAAAGCTGAGAGTCGGGCGCGGGAGCTCGCGCTGATCACGGGTCAGCTCAAGCAGCTGGCGAAGGAGCTGGACGTCCCTGTGCTGCTTCTCTCGCAGCTCAACCGCGCGCTGGAGCAGCGCCAGAACAAGCGCCCCATGATGTCCGACCTGCGCGAGAGCGGATCCCTGGAGCAGGACGCAGACCTGATCGGGTTCCTGTATCGCGACGAGGTCTACCACTCGCCCAGTCGCACGCCGGGGGTGGCAGAGCTGATCATCGCCAAGCAGCGCCAAGGCGCGACCGGCACAGTGCCGCTCAAGTGGCGCGGCGAAGTCTCTCGCTTCGACTCGCTGGATCCTGACGCCAAGGCCCAGTTCTGGACGGCGCAGCAGGAAGGCTCAGGCAAGCAGCAGTCAGGAGGGGCATTCGATGACCTGTGAAGTCCAGACTCCAGCTACCCGCAAACACGATCCGGCGAGCAGCCATCACGCCGAGCGCGAAATCACCGGAAGCGGGGCCCGGGCGGCCCAGCAGCGGCAGGCGGCCGAGGCGGTGCGCCAGAACCCGGGGGTGACCTCTTCGGAGCTGGCCCGGCGCAGCGGCATCGACCGCCACACCCTAGGCCGGCGCCTCCCGGAGTGCGAGACAGCCGGGGCCGTGATCCGTGGCACCCAGGTTCGCGACCCGGAGACGGGGCGCCTCGGGGTGTCCTGGTGGCCGGCAGAGTACACACAGGATCACCACCGTCGGGACTGCCTCGATGCGGAGCGCATCTGCCGGATGACGGATCGCAGAGAACGTCGCCGGGCTCTGGCCAAAATCCACGGTGACCGCGGAGAGGAGGCGGCCGGCCGGGTCCGGCGGCTCGTCGAGCAAATCTGGAGCGAGCGAAAAGGAAGGGCGGCCAATGCTGGATGACGTGATCACGCGCCGGGAAGTGGTCGTTGCTGCCGCGTCGGCCGTGGCGGTGGCCGCGGTGCTCATCGGCGTCGGCCTGGCCGTCGGCGTCTACTGGTGCCCGCTGGGATAGGAGTAGCCCGATGAAACCGACAGTGCTGATCGACTTTGACGGCGTGCTGCATAGATACGAGAGCGGCTGGAAGGGCCCGCGCACGATTCCCGACGGGCCTGTTGATGGTGCGATCGATTTCCTTCTGGCGTGCCTCTCCGAAGGCCTCGAGGTTGCGATCCACTCGTCCCGGAGCCACCAGTTTGGTGGTCGACGGGCGATGAAGCGGTGGATTGCGCGCGTAGCGGCGATGGACTTTTTGCGTGAATCCAAGAGCTTAGACCGATGGGCCCAAGCAGGGTATCCCTTCGGAATGGACCCTCTTGAGGTTGAAGCGGATTACGCGGGCCGCTGGCTCGTACGCCAAATCCGTTGGCCGAAACACAAGGTCCCCGCCATCGTGCAGCTGGATGACCGCGCGGTGACTTTCACCGGCTCATTCCCGGATCCGGCCGGCCTGGCGTCCTTCAAGCCCTGGAATCGGTAGCGATGGGAGAAAAGCGCCGCTACGTCATCCGGCCTGAAGATGCGGAGTCCGGCTGGCCGGTGGCCGAGCGCTGCGCCCGGGCGCTGCGTCAGGCCTGCGAGCGGCTCAAGCGTGACGGCGGCGCCCCGGTGGAGGTGGTCATCGGGGAGTACCGGCGCCAGCGCTCCCTCGAGCAGAACCGGCTCTACTGGGCGGCCTACGTGCGCCCGCTGGCGGACCACTGCGGCGTCGCCCCGATGGAGATGCACCGCTACCTCAAGTGGCAGTTCCTGGAGCCCGTGCTGGTGGTCGACCCGTTCACCGGCGAGATCCTGCGCGAGGGCGAGCCGACGACCACGGGCCTTACCACAGCAGAGTTCAACCAGTACCTCGAGATGATCTCGGCCATGGCCGCCGAGCAAGGCGTGCACCTGCCGACGGCCGGGGAGCACGCGGCCACCTACGGGTGGCCGGAACCAGAAGCGGAGGCGACATGAACCTGATCGGCTACAGAACCAAGCAGTGGGCACGCGAGAACGAGCTCACGCACACCGGGCTCCTTTTTGGGCTCTTGCCCGTCTATGTCGGCGACCTCGGCACCGAGGCGCCGCTGGTGGTGCACCGGTGGGCGCCTACCGAGCTCCTGGACGACCCGCTTTCATGGCTCTGGGGCCTGGTCTGGGACACCACCCAGGACGAGCCCCTCGAGTTCGGCATCCGGATCACCGGGCAGCTGTAGCGATGGGCCTTAAGCGCCAGGCCATCCGCAGCCGCCGGCTCCTGGAGTCGGCCCGGGGGCGCCCCTGCGAGCTGCGCGTGCCCGGGGTGTGCCAAGGCGGGACCGAGACGACCGTGGCCGCTCACAGCAACTGGGGCGAGCACGGCAAGGCCGCCGGCCAGAAAGCAGACGACATCTTCCACGCCCGGGCCTGTTCGGCCTGCCACCGCTGGCTCGACGAGGGGCCGGCACCGGATTCCGAGAAGCGCGAGGCCTTCCATCGGGGGCTCGCCCGAACCTGGCGCCGGCTGTGGGAAGAGGGCGTGATCCGGGAGGGGTAAGCCATGGGCCATGTGGGGCTGGTCATTGAGGTGCGACGGCTGCGCCAGGAGGCGGCCGGGCAGCGGGGGTGCGACGTGGATGTAGCGATTGCGGAAGGCTTGCGAAATGGAGGATGGATTGTGGACCAGGCAGACCATGCGGCAGAGCTCCAGGAAGGCATGAACCAGCGGGCTCTGGACGGGCGAACCCAGTACACCGGCGAGAGCGCTGAGCACTGCCAGCAGTGCGATGAGCCGATCCCTGAGGGTCGGCGATAGGCGGTGCCGGGGGTGCAGCTCTGCGTCGAGTGTCAAGAGGCGGCCCAGAGGATGCGCTGGTGATGGCAGCCGGGCCGACCGAGCGGACGCTGCAGCGGCTCCGGCGCGAGGGCTGGACGGCTGAGGTCGTCGAGCGGTGGATACCGCAGGCGCGGCGGCGCAGGGATCTGTTTGGCGTCGTCGATGTTTTGGCGCTGCGTGGCGGCGAAACCCTGGCCGTGCAGGCGACGAGCCGGAGCAATGTGGCGGCGCGAATCAGCAAGATCCGTGAAAGCGATGCGTTGCCGCTGATCCGTGAGGCCGGGTGGCGGATCGAGGTCTGGGGCTGGGCGCGCGACTCAAAGGGCAGGTGGCAGGTGCGAGTGGAGGACATGAGCGAATGATCGACACGGGCAGCGCGCGAATCGCAATCATCCGGGCGACGATGCTCGGGCACGAATCGGCCGAGGACGATCAGATCAGGTACGGCCACAAGATTCAAAAAACCCGGGCGGCGAACACCGCCGGGAGTATTGCCCACGGCATTTGTGCCGGCGAGATTCTTGCCGAGGTGGATCGGCAGCGCGAGCCCGTGCGCAGCTGGCTCTATATCGCGTATGCCGAGCCGCCGTGGGAGTGGATTACTTACGCCATGCTGGAGCGCGTTCATTTGGCGCTGCGTGCGGAGTGGCGTGAGCGGTGCGGCGCGAACATCAGCGATCAGCGCGAAGCCGAGCTGTTGCGGACGGCCCTGAATGACAAAAGGCGCACGCTGAATGACGGCGACCGGGCATTGAAACCCGGCGACTATACCCGGGCGATTGGGATTCCGCGCGAATCGTGGTCGCGGCACTATCGCGAATATGCAGACGCGGCGAAAGGCATCATCGACGATTGGGACCGGGAGGGTCGCGGCGCGGTGGCTGCGATGCTGAGAAATGTATTGCAGTCAGCGTCTTGACTATCAAGACCTGATTGCCTAATATGGAAATTAGAAACCTGTCGCTTAATGACAGGCCCATCCGGGGAGTCGGCTGAAACCCGTCAGCACCGATCCCGCTGATGGCAACCGCGGCAGTCGGCTCCGGCCAGATGGCGCGTTCCCCGTCATGGGCTAGTGAGACTCCTTTGGGAGCCGGCTAACTGGAGCTGCGATCCAGGATAGAAGGCCCGGCCATTGCGGTCGGGCCTTTGTTTCTTACCAGTCCCAAACAGGCGAGCGAGCTTCGCGCTGCGGGTCAACATCGGCCGGCTCGTGCCAAGTGGCCCAGCGTCCAGCGGTATCGTCCCAGCGCTCGATGTAGTCGTCGCAGTAGCCGCCCTGCTGACGGGCGCCGCGGCGCTGACGCTCCAGTGATTCCAGAGCGCGGTCGAGCTTGCGGTGGTTGCTGACGATCCCGGCGTTCGGGCGCACGACGCGGTAGCGACAGTCGGTCATTGGTCGATCTCCTCGGTCTCGTGTTGTTGCCAGGGCTCTAGGCCTTCGGATACTGCGGCGCAGGCTAGGGCGAGACAGCCGGACGGGTTGCGCTCGCCGGCCTCCCAGCTCTGGAGGGTGCGCGTGGGCACCCGCAGCGCTTCGGCGGCGGCACGCTGGGACAGGCCCAGCGAGCGGCGCCACCGCTTGAGGCCGTCAGGCGTCATCGTCAGTGAGCCCGAAGAATTTGGCGGCTTGCTCGGGTGTGGCGTTGTTGCTCCACATCCAGCGGATCGCCTCGTCTCGGATCTCGTCGTCGAAGAGTTCGACAACACCGCTGTTGTCGAGGGCGGTTTTGGCGTCGTCGGTCGTGGTGTAGTTCATGGCTGCGTCCTCTTTGCTGTGTTTCCTTAACCGTCACCTATAGAGTATCCCACTATGTGGGATAGGTCAACAGGGTAGAGAGGATTTTTTGATGCGCGTCGAATCCGTCGCTGAAGGCTGGCAATGGTGGATCGCCTCGGCGGCCGGTGTCGGCGTGCTCGCGTGGATCGCCCCGCATCAGCTGTCGGTCCTGGCTTGGATCGTGACGCAGCTGGCCGTCGGCGCGATGGCTGGCTATTGGATCGACCGCGCCCTGTTCCCTCATGCGCGGCCCGGTGACGTGGATGGCGACGCCGTTGAGGCCCGCCACGCTCGCTACCGCCGGGCCGGTCTGATCGCTGCCGGCTGTCTCGGCGCAACCATCGGCCTGTAGCCATGCGCGACAAGCGACTCGACCGCCGCGACCGACTGGCGTGGCTGGTCGGCGCTGTCGTGCTCGCGCTGCTGACGTTGCCGGCGCGGGCTGAGATCCCTGAGCAGGCCGGGCAGTGGCAGCGGGAAGTGACCCGGGCGGTCCAAGCCGAGCATGGCCTGTCCGGGCCGGTGGCGCTTCACGGCGCGCTGATTCATCAGGAAAGCCGGTGGCGGCCGGATGCCGAGAGCCCGGTCGGTGCTCAGGGCCTAGCGCAGATCATGCCGCAGACGGCAGAGCACATCGGCGAGCTGGTCGGCGAGCCGGTAGACCCGCTCGACCCGCGCCAGGCAATCCGCGCAATGAGCGCATACACCGCGTGGTTGCACGGGCAGATCGACGCCGCCGACAGGTGGGCGATGACGCTCTCGGCGTACAACGGCGGCATCGGCTGGCTGCAAAGGGATCGCGCGCAGGCCGATGATCCGGCCCGGTGGTGGTGCAGCGTTGAGGGCGTTCAGACGCGAGGCGATGCGGCTCAAGAAGAAAACCGCGACTACGTGCGCGAGGTGATGCTGCGGTATCAGGGCCGATACCTGCGCGCCGGGTGGCGCGGGCCGGAGGTGAGGCGGTGACCCGTCGAATCAAGGCGGCCATCGCTGTCGCTGTCGTGGCCGCGATCATCGCCGCCGGCTGGGCATGGCGCGACGCGATTCAGGAGGCCGCCCGTCAGGCTGTGATCGGCGAGGAGCTGCGCCAGGAGCTGCGCGAGTCGGAGGCCGAACTGCAGCGCGAGCGCGAGCGCCGTGAGCAGATCAGCGACGTGGCCGAGCAAAGGCTGGAGCGGCTGGAGGCGCTGCGCGAATCCCGGGACGAGCTAGAGCAGGCGATCAGCGATGACGACGAGACTGCGCAATGGGCTGATCGTGAGCTGCCTGAGCGTGTCCGCGGCATCCTGCACAGGGACGCCGGACCCGGTGACGGTGACGAGGACTGAGGTGGTCACGCCGCCCGCGCAATGGATGACATGCCCGGCCGTACAGCCGGCACCCATGGACACCAACCGCGACCTGCTCGACTACACGCTGCGCCTAGAGACGGCGCTGGCGACGTGCAGGGTTCAGATGGCCGCGATCCGCGAATGGACAACCGACGAGGCCGGCGAATGACGGGCGAATCGAACAAGGAAATTTGGGAGCGCGTCGGCCAACTCGACGGCCGCCTCAGCGCTGTCGAGCAGAGTCAGCACCGGATCCTGCAGGAGCTCTCTGGTATCCGAAACGCGGTCCATGAGGTCGCGCGCCGGCTTGATCGCGGCGCCGGGTTTTGGGCTGCGGTGGTTCTGATTGCGAGCTTGATCGGATCGCTGGTCGGCGGCGGCATCTGGACGATGGCGCAAGCTGAGGTCGGGCCGTTCGATTCGGCCGGTGAGGCTATCGAGGAGCGGGTGGAGTAGCTGTGTGCGAGCGCTGCCCGGTATGCGATGGCGGCCCGCTCGTGGCCCGGACAGGGAATTGCTTGATCGTGCACCGGTGGCGCGCGGCACTTAGACCATCGCTTTACTCGGAGTGCCAAGCGTGCGGCTCAGAAGTGACCACGCCCGAGCAGGCGCGAGAGAACAAGGCGGACGCCGTCGCCTACAGGCGGCAGGTCGACCAGGAGGTCGGTGATGTATGAGCGTTGCCCGATCTGCGGCCAAGGCACGATGGAGCCGCGCGAGAGCGTCATCCGGGCAACCCTCTCCGGCCGGGCGGAGGCAATCGGCTGCCGGTACGCGGCATGCGATCGGTGCGGACACCGGGCTACCGACCGCCGGCAGATCGAGCAGGCGGCCAAAAAGCATCGACGCTGAACCAACCCAGGAGGCACCCCATGGAACGCTACGACAAAGAAGCGCAGCAGATGGAGCAGCGCTCCGGCCGCGCCGAGCACTCCCGGCGCTCCGGCGAGTCCGGCCACCAGGAGACCGGCAAGGCCGAGCGCAATGACTCCCGATCCCGCGGTGGCGACCGCAGTGCCAGCTTCGGCTCGGCAGGCCAGTCCCGGCGCAGCGGCGAAGAGTCCGCGACCGAGGTCGGCAGGGCCGTGAAGCCGGGCCGGTAACAGCAGATGCCCCGCCTCCGGGCGGGGCCAGGAGGGATCCCCGTGGCAAAGAGCAAGGCTGACTGGGAAGCGATCGAGCGAGAGTACCGCGCCGGCGTCCTCTCGGTCCGTGAGATCGCCCGTCGCTACGGGATCACGGAAGGGCCGATCCGGCGCAAGGCAAAGGAAAAGGGCTGGGAGCGCGACCTCACCCAGAAGGTCAAGACGCGAGCCCAGGAGAAGCTGTCACGAAGCGGCGAGGACGCGTCCGGGGCGCAGGACGCAACCGGGGACGCAACGGCAACGCGGGTCGACGAGGAGCGCGCTGTCGAGGAGAACGCGGATCGCGTCGTCGGGGTGGTGACGCTCCATCGACGCGATATCCGCACCGGTCGAGAGACGGTCGAGATGATGCTCGACGAGCTCCGGGCCGAGTGCAAGATGCCCGGCTTGTCCGACATGGCAGAGCAACACATCGAAGAGAGCGGCGCCAGTCAGCGTGAGGCACAGACGATCCGCAAGGCGGTGTCGCTGCCCGGGCGCGCCGGCGTGATGCGCGACCTCTCGCAGTCCATGCAGCGACTGATCAACCTGGAGCGCCAGGCCTACAGTATCGACGACGACTCCGGCGACGAAGCCGGCGGCCTGGCTGAGGCACTGTCCAAGGCACGGCGGCGAGCGCGGCAGATCGAGCAGGATGACGACAGCTGAGTCGGACCTGGTCCAAGAGATCGCGGCGTGCTGGGATGATCCGCTTCGGTACGTGATGCTGGCGTTCCCGTGGGGCGAGCCCGGCACACCCCTGGCAGACCAGGACGGGCCGGACGAGTGGCAGGCGGCGCAGCTGCGCGACGTGCGCGACCACATTCAGGCCGGGAGACAGATCAGCTACCGCGACGCGACGAGCTCAGGCCATGGCATCGGGAAGACGGCCGAGACCGCCTGGCTGATCCTGTGGTTCATGTCGACCCGGCCGCACTGCGCCGGGGTGGTCACGGCCAACACCCAGAGCCAGCTCAAGAGCAAGACCTGGCGCGAGCTGTCGATCTGGCACAAGCGCGCGCTCAACGCCCACTGGTTCAAGTGGACCGCGACGCGGTTCTTCGCGATCGAGGCCCCGGAAACCTGGGGCATCGATGCGATCCCCTGGAGCGAGAACAACCCCGAGGCGTTCGCCGGCCTACACGCTGACGACGTGCTGGTGATCTACGACGAGGCATCGGCGATCGCCGACAGCATCTGGGATGTCTCCGAGGGCGCGATGACGACGCCCGGAGCGTTCTGGATGGCCTACGGGAACCCGACGCGCACCGATGGCCGGTTCGCGCGCTGCTTCGGCGCGGACCAGCACCGCTGGAACACCCGGAAGGTCGACAGCCGCTCGGCCAAGATGGTCAACCGGGAGGAGATCGACCGCTGGGTTGAGGACCACGGCGAGGATAGCGACTTCATCCGCGTCCGCGTGCGAGGGGAGTTCCCCAGGGTCTCGGCGTCTCAGCTGATCGAGCCGGAAGCGATCGTAGCAGCCCGGCGGCTCGAGCTCGGGCCTGATGTCTACAACCGCTACCCGCTCATCCTTGGCGTCGACCCGGCGCGATTCGGCGACGACCGGAGCGTGATCATCGCGCGCCGCGGCCCGAAGTCGTGGCTGCCGAAGATCTACCGCGAGATCGACACCATGGAGCTCGCCGGCCACGTCGCCGAGCAATACCGGGAGTGGAATGCCGACGTGGTCACGGTCGATGGCACCGGTGTCGGCGCCGGAGTGGTGGATCGGCTGCGAGAGATCGGCATCCCTGTGGTGGATGTGCAGTTCGCAGCCCAGGCATCCGATCCGCGCCAGTTCGTGAACCTCCGGGCTCAGGCCTGGTGGCGCACCCGAGAGTGGATCCAGGGCGAGTGCGACTTGGCCGACTCGGATGAACTCGAGCAGGACCTGCTCGCGCCTCAGTACGGCTACGACAACAAGCTGCGCCTGCAGATCGAATCCAAGGACATGATCAAGCGGCGCGGGCATGCGTCGCCGGACGCCGCCGAGGCGCTGGTGACGACCATGGTCGACGAAGCGATCCAGACCGGCCTGACCGGCGGGCGCACCGCGCGCCCGGTGCGGAGGGTCGGCAGCAAGGGGTGGACGTGAACATGCAAAACCTGGAGTTCCGAGTCTATTACGACCGGCACACCCACTCTGTTCTGATTTATCCGGTGGTTACCGAAAACGGAGAGATCACCGGCTATTGCTCCGGCCTAGAAATGGTGTGGAGCGACTACCAGAAAGGGATGCAACTGGACCCGGAGGCATCAAGGTTTCGGGTGGACGTTGACGCAGCTCAGGAGCTGGTCGATTCGCTCTGGGCTCAGGGTATTCGTCCGAAGCGGGCCCAGCAGGGCAGGCCAGCAGAACGCGAGGGCAAAGCGGCCGAGGCGAACCAGGACCTCAAGGCCGAGCGCCAGCGCGTAGACCGTCTTCTGAGCGTTATCGAAAACCAGAACGCCATGATCCGAGAACTGGCGCGGAAGGCTGGCGAGGTGGATCGAGAGCCTGGAGGCTCCGATGGCTGAGGCTGTGCGCGGCCACCAGGCGGTGGGTGAGATCATCGAGGCGGTAGGCAAGACGCTGTCGCGCCTGGCGTCCCGAAGGCTGACCAAGGAGCTCTGGGGGTATCGCGACGACCTGGGCGTGGCCGTGCTCTATTCGCGCAAGCGCAACGGCATCGTCCGCTTCCGGTTGGTCACCGCAGATGAGCACCGGATCGACATCGACTACGACATCAACTCGACGAGCAAGCGCTACATCGACGAGATGATGGACCACCTGATGATCGACCTCGAGCGCAAGCGCGCCGAGGAGCAGCGCAGCAGCCGCATCATCCTCCCCACTTACGGTGTGACCCATGCCTAGCGGACGCGGACTGGTAGTCGTCCTCAGCAACGACGACATTGAGCAGCAGCACCGCAGCGAGGCGGAGGCGCGGAGCCGGCAGGAGTCGATCGAGAGCCAGCTGGTGGGCCATATCCGCCACGCCTGGCAGCGCGCGCACCGCGCCAAGCAGCGGGCCGAGCGGCGCATGCTCTCCAACCTGCGCCAGCGCAACGGGGAGTACGACCCGGACAAGCTCGCCGCGATCCGGCAGCAGGGCGGCAGCGAGATCTACATGATGCTGACAGCCGTGAAGTGCCGGGCGGCGAAATCATGGATCCGCGACGTGCTCATGCCCGCCGGGGATCGCCCTTGGGATCTGCAACCGACCAGCGAGCCAGACCTCCCGCCGGAGGTGGAGCAGCGCCTCGTCGAGCGGGTGATGTCGGACGCCGAGCAGGCCATGGCTCACGGCCACCCGGTGGCGCCAGACCAAATCCGCAAGGTGACCTCAGATCTGCGGGACAATCTTAGAGAGGGCATCCGGAAAAAGGCGGAGAAGCGCGCCGAGCGCATGGCCGAGACCATCGAGGGCTTGTTGGATGAGGGCGGCTGGTCGCGGGAGTTCGATGCCGTCATCTCCGACCTGGTCGACTTTCCAGCCGCGATCCTTAAGGGGCCGGTCGTCCGGCAGCAGGAGCGCCTGACTTGGAGCGAGACGGGCGACGCCGCGGTTTACGCCGACCTGATCCCCACCGTCGAGCGTGTCTCTCCGTTCGATATCTACCCGGCCCCGGGCGCCGAGGACGTCGACGACGGCTACGTCATCCAGCGCCACCGGCTGACGCGCTCCGACCTGTACGGCCTGATCGGCGTGCCTGGGTACGACGAGGAGGCCATTCGCGAGGTGCTGCGCGAGCACCGGGACGGCGGCCTGACCGAGTGGCTGGCGCAGACCCTGGACGACGCCGAGGCGCGGGCCAACGACGACGATACCGCAACGCTCAACGAGGACTGGATCGACGCCCTGGAGTACTGGGGCGAGGTTCCCGGCAGCAAGCTCATCGACTGGGGCATGCCGGAGAGCGAGGTGGGCGACCCGGACCGCGACGTCTCTGTCTGCGCATGGCTCATCGGCAGGCATGTGATCAAGGTCCAACTTAACCCGGATCCGCTCGGCCGCAAGCCCTACAGCAAGGCCAGCTTTGAGAAGGTGCCGGGCAGCTTCTGGGGGCGCGGCGTTCCGGACCTGATCTCGGACTGCCAGGACATCTGCAACGCCGCAGCCCGGGCCATGGTGAACAACATGGGCATCGCGTCCGGCCCCCAGGTGGCCATCGACGTGGATTCTCTCCCGGCCGGGGAGGACGTGACGCAGATCTACCCGTGGAAGATCTGGCAGATGCAGTTCCCCACGGGCGGCCAGGGCGGGAAGCAGGTGCCGCTGCACTTCTTCCAGCCCAACCCCATGACCGACGCGCTGATGGCCGTCTACGACAAATACTCGAAGATCGCCGACGAGCACAGCGGCATCCCGGCCTACACCTACGGCTCAAGCGACGTGGGCGGCGGCGGCCGCACGGCCAGCGGCCTGTCGATGCTGATGAACGCAGCGTCGAAGGCGATCAAGAACGTGGTCAGCCACATCGACCAGGGCATCATCGTGCCGACGGTCCGGCGGTACTTCTACTGGGTCATGCGCTATCACCCGAGCTCGGATATCAAGGGCGACGCCCAGGTAGTGGCCCGCGGCGCCATGGCCTTAGTGGCCAAGGAGCAGCTGCAGATGCGCCGGCTGGAGTTCCTGCAGCACACGGCGAACCCTATGGACTCGCAAATCGTCGGCCTCGAGGGCCGGCGCGCACTGCTGGCTCGGATTGCCCAGGACCTCGACGTGCCGAGCGAGGACGTGGTGCCGGACCAGGATACCCTGGAGCAGCGCATCCAGCAGGAGCAGCAACAGCAGGCGCAGCAGCAGGCACAGCAACAGCCGGCGCCGCGTGAGGCCGAGCTCGACGGCGCCCCGGCCGGGGAGATGCGCGGATGAGGCGCATGGATCGCCCGGGGCGAGAGGTCCTGCAGGCCTTGGCCCGGCTCGACGGCAACCCAGACTTCGATCGCGTGATCGGGTGGCTGCAGGACAGCCGGCAGCGCCAGGTCAACGCGGCCATTCAAGAGCGCGACGAGGCGGAGCTGCGCCAGACTCAAGGGGCGGCGCAGGCCCTCGACGAGCTCATCGAGCACACGCAAGGCGCCCGCGAATCACTCAAGCGGGGCCAGCGCTGACGACACCCCAGCGGGCCGTCAGCGATTCCGTGTAGCCGCCTCCGGGCGGCTTTTTCGTGTCCGGCAGGACGACATCCACATGCGACACCCAGGAGGGCCGCATGGCACGCAAGCCGAGGCCTGTACGCGAGCAGGAACGGAAGGCCGAGGAGCTGATGGCAGGGCTCCGCGGCGACGACAACGGGGATACCGGTGACGATACCGCTACGGCCCCCGAGAGCGACGAGACCGCCGGCGAGACCGGCGGCGAAGGTGCACAGAATCACCCCCAAGCCGACGCGGCCACCGAGCCTGAAGGGCATTCCCAGGGCGAGGGTGACACCGCTGGCAGCAGCGACTTGCAGGCCGAGTACGACCGGCTGCGACAGGCGCACGACACGCTCCGCGGCAAGTACAACAGCGAGGTGCCCCGCCTGCAGCGGGAGCTCCGCGAGGCTACCGAGGAGCGCGACCGCCTGCGTGAGCAGCTGGAGCAGGCCCGCAGCGAGCAGTCCGGCCAGGACAGCAAGGGGAACGATTCGGGCATCTCGGATGAGCGCCTGGAGAAGATCCGCCAGGACTTTGGCGAGGACTTCCTCGAGGCCGTGAAGCTGGTCGCCAAGCAGGAGATCGGCCCGGCCCAGCAGGACGAATCCAGCAAGGTCCAGGAGGACGTCCAGCGCCTGGAGCAGCGCCTGCAGGAGAACGACCAGCAGCGGTTCTGGCGGGAGCTGTCTGCCCTCTGCCCGCAGTGGGAGACGATCAACCAGCGCCAGGACTGGCTGCAGTGGCTCGGCGAGGTCGACCGGCTGACCGGGCAGACCCGACAGCAGCTCCTGGACAGCGCCCACCAGAGCCTGGACGCCGCGCGCGTAGCCGAGATCTTCAACGCCTTCGTCGAGCAGGTCGACGGTGCCCGTCGCCAGCAGAAGCAATCGCGGCAAGAGGAGCTTCAGTCCCAGGTCGCTCCGGGCAAGTCACGCAATCCGGAGCCGGCGTCGTCGCGTCCTCGCTACACGGTGGAGGACTACACCGCTCTGCAGGAAGAAATCCGCCGGGGCAAGTGGCGCGGCAAAGAGGACGAAGCGAAGGCGAAAGAGCGAGAGATCCTGCAGGCACTTCACGGATAACGCCATGACACAGCAGCCGTGTCGGGGTGTCTGCGGGCGATAACCATCGAAGGAGGTAATACCCATGGTGGATCGAGCCAGTGGGCACCCTGACTATCAGGGCAACTTCATCCCGGAGGTGTGGAGCGCGAAGCTCAACACGAAGTTCTACGAGACAACCATCTTCGGCTCCATTGCCAACACCGACTGGGAAGGGGAGATCTCCGACCAGGGGTCCAAGGTGATGATCCGGATGCGCCCGGACATCACCATCAAGAAGTACAAGCGCGGCGAGAAGCTCGACCCGGAGGTGCCCGAGGGCAACCACGTCGAGCTGACCATCGACCGTGGCGACTACTTCAACGTCCTGGTCGACAACGTGGACGAGGTCCAGAGCGATATCGAGCTCATGGATGAATTCACGGACGACGCCACCGAGCAGATGCAGATCAGCATCGACTCGGAGATCCTCGGCGAGATCTACGGCGATGCCCACGAGGACAATACCGGCGCCGATGCGGGCAAGAGGTCGGGCGGCATCAATCTCGGCGAGGCCGGCGCCCCGGTGGAGGTCGACAAGGACAACATCCTCGACTACATCGTCGACATGGGCACCGTGCTCGACGAGCAGTCGATCCCGCAGCAGGGCCGGTGGCTGGTGCTCCCGCCCAAGCTCGCGGGCAAGATCAAGAAGTCCGACCTGAAGGACGCCTCCCTGGCCGGTGACGGCACGTCGATCATGCGCAATGGCCGCATCGGCCAGATCGACCGGTTCGAGGTCTACAGCAGCAACAACCTGGCCGACTCCGATGAGACCGGCTCCAAGGCGTTCAACTGCGTGTTCGGTCACAGCGCTGGCCTGACCTACGCGAGCCAGATCGCCAAGACGGAGCGGATCAAGTCGGAGCAGTACTTCGGCGAGTTTGTTCGTGGCCTCAACGTCTACGGGTTCAAGGTCACCAACCCCGAGGCGATCGGCCACTTCTACGCCGTGGCCAAGTAACCGGCGCTGCCCTGGGGCTCCGGCCCCGGGGCTACCCCCTAAGGAGGAATCATGGCTGAGCAGATCAAGGCCCTTCGCAAAAAGGGCACGGACCGCGTGTTCCCGTATGCAGAGCAGCTGGCCACCCGGGCGGACATGGAGGTGGTGCACATCGACAAGCCCCAGCACGGCACCAAGCCCGACTTCAAGGCCTCACCGGAGGGCGAGAAAGACGACCCCGCCATCGACTCCATGACCAAGGACGAGCTCGCGGAGTACGCGAAGAAGCACCACGACACAGATCTGGACAAGCGTCAGAGCGTGGACACGCTGCGTGAGCAGGTGCGCGCTCTGGAGGACCAGGGAGGCTCGTAAGCGGTGAATGCTCGGGACGTGGTCGACCAGGCGGCCGGCATCCTCAATGACCCCGGCCATGATCGCTGGGGCCTGTCTCAGCTGGTTGGGTTTTACAACGATGCCCGCCGCGCCGTTGTCCTGGTCAGGCCGGACGCCAACGCGGTCACCAAGCCGGTCGAGCTGAAAAAAGGGACGCTGCAGACAATCCCCCGTGGCGGCCTGCAGCTGATCGACGTGGTCCGCAATCTCCCGGGCGGTGAGCCGGTGACGCAGATCGACAGGGAGACGCTGGATGCGTCGGTCGAAGGGTGGCATTCCGAGTCGCCCGACGATGATGAGCCCATCGACCACTACACCTGGGATGACCGCAGGCCGCGGGAGTTCTACGTGACGCCGCCGGCCGCGGAAGGCCAGAAGGTCGAGCTCGTCTACGCGAAGGCCCCGGAGCCGATCAAGCCTCCAGAGGGCAACGGCAGCTGGCCGGATTTCGACCTGGACCCCGTCTACATCGGCCCGGTCCGCGACTGGATGCTCTACCTCGCGCACAGCCTCAACACGAGCGAGGCCGCGCCATCTCGCATGGGCCACTACTACGAGGCGTTCTACCACGCGCTCGGAGAGACCAAGGTCCGGGCTGAGGCGCTGGTCGGCCCGAGGCCCTATCGGCAGTACCGGCGTAAGAGCGAGGACGACTGATGGTCCGGTGGAGCGACATGCTTCCAGGCGTCATGCCACACGTCCCGGGCGCGCCCAAGGGGACGGTCAAGCAGCAGCTTCAAAGGGCGGCCGAGCGGTTCTTTCTGGAGAGTCACGCCTGGGTCGAGGAGCTGGACCCCATTCCACCGGAGCCGGATGGTGTCCTGTTTCTTTACCCGCCGACCTCGAGCGCGGAGGTGATTGCCGTATCCGAGGCCAAGCAGGAAGGGAAACTGCTGGAGGTTACCTTCCGCCCACCAGCGGAAGCAGTGGCCTCCGATATCGACAAAGACGGCGACGACGTCTATGTGCGCGCTGCACTGAAGCCGGCATCCCGGTCCCGCGGGATCCCCGAGGAGGTGTGGAGTCATTGGGGGACGTATATCCAGGACGGGGCTCTGGCTCGCGTCATGGAGATCCCGGGCAAGCCGTGGAGCTCGTTCGACGGGGCGGAATACTTCAGCAACCGGTTCCGGAGGGGCGTCGTTGAGGCGCGCTCACGACGGGCAAAGGGGCACACCGAGAAAAACCTCCGGGTGCAGCCCCGCAGATTCGTGTAACTACATGAGGGAAGACTGATGGCGACTGGCTACTATACCCACGAAACCGCGAACATGGTCCTGAACATGCTGCTCCGGGGCGCCAGCGAGGACCCGCCGGATCGCGTGATGATCGGGCTCTTTACGGACGACCCTGGCCCCGGTGCCGACCTGAACGTAGAGCTCAGCGACAGCAACTATGTGCGCAAGGATGCCGCTCACGAAGGGTATCCGGTCTCCGACGCCTTCGATTCGCCCGAGGAGGGCGAGACCCAGAACGCCAAGTCGATCGAGTTCAACCCGATCGAGGACGGCGAGGTCACGGTTACGCACTTCGGTATCTTCGGGCGCTACGGTGAGAGCTCGGACGACGATGTGCTGATGTTCGCCGCGCCGCTCTACTCGTCCCGCACCCTGGAGCCGGGCGACGTACTGACCTGGGACCAGGGCTCGGTCGTCGTGTCCAAGATCGACAACGGCTGATAGGTGACCCGTGCCTGAGGCGGCTGGCGCTATTACAGGGGCGTTCCGGGCCGATGGGGCGCTCAACGGGCCGGCCGTCAATGGCGCGGCCGTCAACGACGCGTCCTTCTCGGGGCGCGCTGTTGCGGTCGATATCAGCGGATCCCCGTATGTGGTCCGCAGACCCACGGCCACGGTGCCCGCGCCGGGCAGGCTCATGGGCGACGCGGTTCGCCGAGCGAAGCCGAATGCGGGGGTCCGCACGGCCGGCGCCCTGTCCGGAGAGGCCATCAATAACGCCCACCCGCCACGCAGTGCCGCGTCCCCTTCGGGTTCGATAAGCGGGAGTGCGGTGCGGAAGGCTCGACCGTTCTCCGAGGTGTACCTCGGCGGTATGGGGCGTTCCCATGGCGCCCTCGGCTCTGCGGTCAACGCTGGAGCGATCAACGGGAATGTCGGGGACGATTTCTCTGGTCCGGCCCCGCAGCTCCAGGTTCATGGTGACCCGATCCGCTACGCCAAGCCCCAGGCCCAGGTCGACGCGAATCCAGCGATGTCCGGAAACGGTGTTCGCCTGGCCAAGCCGACCTCAGCCGTCTGGGGCCGTCCGCGCGTAACAGGTGACCCGATCCGGTTTGCCGTAGCGCGTGCCCGCCACCACTACGGCACCCGGATCCACGCCAACCCCATCCGGTACACCCGCGTCCGGGTGTGGCTGGATGTTCCGGCGCGAGTCACTGACCTTGGGCGGGTCGTTAACCTGATCCGAGACGCGATCCCGGGCCCAGTCCGCGCGACCTGGACGCGGGTCTCTGGAGATGCCGTCCGCCATGCGAAGCCCCTGGGGCTCACCTCTCCGCTAACTCGCCTGTGGCCGGACCCGAGTCAGCCCCGGATTGCGCGCCTGGCAGACCTGTGGTCCAGCGAGCACGCGTCAGCGGCCCTCAATGGCTTCGGCAGCATCATCGGGCGGACGGCCATCGGAGCCAACGCCAGGCATGCGCAGGCCTGGGTTCAGGCGCGCCAGATCCGGTTCTCGTTCTTGGTGGTCAACACCTACGGTCGTGCGCTGAGGTTTAAGCCTGCCCAGCTGCGCCTGGCTACCACGGTCAGGTTCAACATGTCGCGCTGGCTGGTGCGCCAGCGGGCGCGCCATGAAGGGCGCGGCGCCGTGTGGGCCGGAATCGCGGCGCGCCACCTCCCGACCCCGCGTTCATGGAGTCGGGCGAGGGTGGAGGTGCAGGGCGAGCCGTGGGTTGATCGCAGGCCGAGCACTGACGTTCGGCCGGACGTGTCGGTCGCCGGCGTCGGCGGAATCCGCCGGAACGAAAGCGTCTCGATCCACACGGAACCAGCGATCCGCGCGCTTGAAACCGTCACGCGCGAAGACGGGATCCGCCGCGTGTACGCCGCGGGGTCGGTAGCCCCGCCCGCAATCCGGTTCATTTACATCCCGCCGCCGGTCACCCACGCCGGAGAGGTGGCGCCTGAGCTATGGGTCGCCGCCGGCGCGTCCCGGCGGATGACGGCCTCGGCGCATGTCGGCCCGAGGCCCCGAGTCGAAGCGTCGCCGGCCACGGCAAAGCGGGCCGTTGAAGGCGGGGTCCGGCCGTCGTCCCGGCTGTACACGACCGGGAAAGGAGACAGGCGCAGGTTCTCCGGCGGTGAGTTCTCCCATCGACTGCACCTGGTAGGAAGGCCCGGATTGAGGGCGTGGCCGGAGGCCCAGGTCGACGCGGCGCCGACGGTGTCTGCTTCGTACATGACCAAGCCGGTGGCTTCTCCCGGCGCAAGCGCACTGGTGCCGGCCAGAATTTCCGCAGTGGTGCTCGTCCAGGTCTTTGTCCAGGGGGGCGTCCGCTCCTCGCCCAGCATCGAGGCGGTTCTTCGGATCAACGCAGAGCATATGGCCCCGGGCCGCCGCCGGGCCTTTGTGGCGCGAGAACCGCGCCAGGTGGTCGTTCCGGAAGAGCCTCGTGTCATCCGAGTGGAGATGTAGATGGAGACGTTCACCAAGCAGCCGTCGGACGTCCTGGACTACGACGTCGATCTCCGGCCTTGGCTGGCCGAGACCAGCGACGGCATCCAGCAGGTGCATGTGGACATAAGCCCGGACGAATCGGGCGGCCTGCAGTTACAGAGCAAGGCGGTCTACGACGAGTACGTCAAGCTCTGGCTCGAGGGCGGTAAGGACCGGACCACCTACAACATCAGCGTGACGGTGGACACCAGCGCCGGGCGCATCAAGCAGATCGATTTTCGCATGAGGGTTCGTGAACGATGAAACGACTGGTAGCCGATAACGCGGTGACCCGGCTTGCGGTGTACGCCGAGACCGGCGACGACACCATCGAGGTCGACGACGGCAGCGTCTTCCCCGATCCGATGGAGGGTGAGGAGTTCTTCGACATCACCCTTCCGCACCGGGTCAAGGGCCGGGAGGTGGACTGGGAGACCTGCCGCGTCACCAAGCGCGACGGGAACACCCTCCACGTCGAGCGCGCGGCCTACGACACCACGCTGCGCAACTGGCCATCCGGGACCGCGGTGGAGCTTCGCCTGAACTCGGATCTGATCGGCTGGGTAGCTGACGGTGGCAAGGACCGAGAGACCGGCAACCAGTACAGGCTGGTGATCATCGATGGATACCTGGCCACGGAGGAGAATTGACCATGAAGGGGATCCCTAGCCCCGCCCTGGCTACGCGCTCTGACTACGAGCGCGTCCACCAGATGGCGCTCGACGGGGAGCTGCGCCCGCGGGATATCGATCGACTGCATCGGTACTGGCAGGCGCTACTGGATGGCCGCTGGCGCTATGACCGTGACCGTGTTCTCGGCGACGGTGAGGAGCCGGACGGTGAGGAGCCGGAGTATCGCGTCATCGAGGACGAGGAAGAAGGGCGCGTCCAGCACATCCGCGTCGAGGATGACCGCGCGCTGATCCATCGCCTTGGGTTCAGCGTCGATGAGGTCGAGAACAAGATCAAGGAGCTGAGCTGATGCGTAGCATCGAAGCAGCGAAGATGCCTGCCGTCGCCGAGATCATGGGGAGGATGGAGACGTCCGGCGACACCAGGGTCGACGTCCCTGACATGGCGCTCAACATCGGCGGCCACGGGCAGGGGTTCATCATCCGAGAGACTCTTGACTGGGAGCCGCACGAGAACGAGGACGGCACCCTGGGCGGCGAGATGAGCCTCGGGGATAGCGTCTACATCTACGCCGTCGCACAGGACTCCGGCATCGCCAAGCTGGTGGCGAGCAAAAACAAGACGGCTCCCGACGGGCACGGCACGACCGAGAGCCGGCGCATCGGCGGCTTCCACTACGGCCGAGTCCGCACGCTGGACCAGGCCTACGACTCCAGTACCACCCTGGATCAGAAGATCATCCCGAACTCGGCCTGGGACCTCCGGCATCGCCCAACCTGCGACCCGACGGGCATGGTCGAGATCATCCCGGATCGGCTCTGGCTGGACATCTACCTCGCCAGCGAGGACGGGCAGGGCTGGCCGGACACGGTTCCGCTGTCCGCTTACGGTGCAACGCCGTTGAGCGGTTCCGAGGGGTATGCGCTGTTCTACGACTATCTCAGGCTCGCGCGTAACGCCGGTAAGCGTTTGCCTACGGCACAGGAGTGGCACGCCGCCGCGTATGGGGTGCCGCAGGGATCGACCGACGCCGGAGGAAGGGTCAGCACAGGCGAGCACAGCGATTACGGGTTCGAGGCGGTCAGCTGCCTTAACCTCGACCAGCCCTCCGGGAATCTGCGCCAGACGCTTGCCGAGTTGTTCCTGGAGGCCGAGGCGAACAACTACACGGACAGTGTTAACGCCGGCAAGGACGAGAGCGAGGACCACGGCCAGGCGTATGGCACCGACCTGCGAGTGCTCGGTGCCGGCGGCTATTGGTCCCACACGGACGAGGCCGGCGCCCGGTGTGTCCTTCGCGCTTACCCGTGGCGTGTGGCTAGCAGTGTCGGGCTGCGCTGCGCCTGCGATTCTCTGTGATCTGATCCCTGGGTCCCTGTCGTGGAGGAGTTCAAGCTACTCCAGCGCCTGGAGGACTTCGAGGCGTGGGTCATGCCGCGCCTCGATTCCTTCCCGCGCGCTGAGAAGTGGGCAGCAGCGCTGGAGATAAAGCGAAGCGTGTACCGGCTCCAATGGAACGCGATCCGCGTCCAGAAAACGCCTCGGCGGATACCGAAGCGCAAAGCGGGCGCCGTGATGGCGCTCGACGAGGAGCTGGAGTTCCTTCGCCTGCGCCTGAGGATCGCAGCTTCTCGGCGAATGCTGAGCCAGCGCTCCCACAGGCACGCGACGAAGCTCCTCATGGAGATTGGCAAGATGATAGGCGGCCTGCAGGCGCGAATTGCCCAAGGTGCGCAGCCGTAGGCGAGTGCTCAATGCCGGCGGCAATTGGTCCAACACGGACGAGGCCGGCGCCCGGTATGTCAATCGCAATAACCCGTGGAATGTGAATAGCAATGTCGGGCTGCGCTGCGCCTGCGACCCTCCAGGGTCGCCTGGTGGCAAAGTCACCTCGACGGGGTGGGGCTACGGCTCGCTCCGCGGCGATTCCAGAGAATCGGGGCTGCGTACCGCCGCAGGGAAGCGGAAAGATGAACACCCCGTCGCGGCGAGTACCTGTCCGGGGAAAGTGGCGGCGGGCCTTTTACCCACCGGAAGAAAGGGAGCGGGATGCCCAGGACGGTCACGGGACTGTGGCCGCAGGTCGCCTCATGGCCTGCACTGACTTCTGCATATGAGCGGTGTCGAAAAGGGAAGCGGGATCAGCCGAAGGCGGTGCATTTCCACGCCCGCTGGGAAGAACGTCTGGTTGAGATACAGCAGCATCTCGTATCCGGAACGTGGCAACCGGATCCGTTTACCAGTTTCCCGGTCTACGAGCCGAAATACCGGATTATCGAAGCCCCGACTTTCCGGGATCGAATCGTCCACCACGCACTGGTGGCCGCCGTAGAGCCGCACTTCGAGCGGCGCTTCATCCGCCACAGCTATGCGTGCCGAAAGGGCGGAGGAACGCACCGGGCCGCTGCCGATATGCAGCGCCATCTGCGTAGGGCGGAGGCGCGCTGGGGCCGGGTCTACGCGCTCCAGATTGACATCAGCAAGTACTTCCCGAGCATCCAGCACGACCGTCTCCTGGAGCAGATCGCCCGCACGATTTCCGACCGGCGCGTGCTGACCATCTGGGAGCGCATCATCCGGGGCGCTGGCCGCGACGTGGGGCTGCCCATCGGCGCGCTGACCAGCCAGCTCAGCGGCAACATCTACCTAGACTGGCTCGATCACATGGTCAAGGACGAGATGGGGGTCAAGGGGTACGCCAGGTACATGGACGATGCCGTTCTGCTGCTGACGAGCAAGGACGAGGCGTGGCGGACAAAGCGGTTGCTCGAGGATCTGCTCCGCGACGAGCTCGGGCTCAAGCTCAGCAAGGCCCTGGTCTACCCCACCACCCAGGGCGTCGACTGGGCCGGATACCGAACTTGGTCGACGCACATGTTGCCTCGACGGAAAAACATCGTGGCGGCCCGGCGCCGCCTGCAGCGAGCAGCCCGGCTGTACGGAGAGGGGCGCATGAGCCTTGAGGAGGTGCGCCAGCGGGTTGCCAGCTTTGTGGGGCATACCCAGCACTGCGACGCAGCCCGAGTCACTCAATCCGTTATCGACGACGTTGTCCTCATAAGGGAGGCGGCCTGATGGAGCATCGCGCGGTGCGCGTTTTCGGCGGGATGGCGCCGCGGGTAGGGCCCCGCCTGCTGGAAGCATACCAGGCGCAGAAGGCGGTCAACTGCCTGCTCGACTCTGGAGAGCTGAGGCCGTTCCGAAAGCCACGGGAGGCTGGCTCGCTGGAACTGCCCGGCTATAGCGTCGGCTCGTTCGCCCTGTGGAGGGCCGGGGACGATTCCTACTGGCTGCGCTTCCCGGGCGATGTGGACGTTGCCACCTCGCCCCTGAATGAGGACGCGCGACGGCGCGTGTACTGGACGGGCGATGAGCGGTATGGCGGGCCGCGGATGAGCTACACCCCCGCGGTCTATGAAGGCGGAGCCGATGAGTATCCGGTGACGAGCTATGCCTTGGGCGTTCCGGCTCCGAGCGCCGCGCCTACGGCGGAGCCCATGGAGCCCGATGAGGACGCCGAGGAAGCAGATCTGCGCGACCATTTCTACGTCTACACCTACGTCACCGCCCTTGGCGAGGAAGGTCCGCCGAGCCCGCCCAGTGGGAATGCTCCGGCGGCCCCGGGGCAGGGCGTCACGGTGGGTGACATCCACGTCGACAGCAGCGCGGGGTCGGATCGGCTGATCGAGCGCATCCGCATCTACCGCACGGAGGCCGGCACCAGCCAGGCGGAGTTCTTCTTCGTGGACGAGATCGACGCGTCGGTCACGGAGTACGAAGACACGGTGGACAGCGGCGCCCTGGGGGAGCCCCTGCCAAGCGTCGAGTGGGATCCGCCGCCCGAGGGGCTGCAGGGTCTCGTGAATCTGCCGAACGGCATGCTCGCCGGCTTTGAGGGGCAAGGGGTGTGGGTCAGTGAGGCGTACATGCCTCACGCCTGGCCCGGCAGCTATCAGGTCACCGTGTCCGACAGGGTGGTGGGGCTGGGCGTGTTCGACCAGCACGTCGTGGTGTGCACGGAGAACGAGCCGGTTCTGCTGACCGGATCCGACCCCCGTGGCATGCAGCAGACTCGCCTGGAAGTAAATCAGGGCTGCCTATCAAAGCGCGGGATCGTGTCCCTGGGCTATGCGGTCGTTTATCCCGCACCGGACGGCCTGGTGATGGTGGACCGCTCGAGTGGGGCGCGCGTCATCACTGAGGGCCTGCTCGCGCCCCGGGACTGGGCGGAGTACAAGCCGGACACCATCCATGCGTACGAGTGGCGCGGCGGGTATCTGGCTTTCTATGACGGGGGCGCGTTCTTTCTCGACCCCCGGGATGAGCGTAGCGGCCTGGTTGAGATTGAGGTCGACGGCATCGTGGCCGGGCACCGGGACCACCTCGACGACACGCTATATCTGCTCACCGACACAGGCGCCCTGCTCGAGTGGGACAAAGGGGGTGCGCCGATGCGCTACAGGTGGCGCTCCAAGCTCTATTCCTGGCGGCGCCCCATCAACCTATCAATGGCTCGGGTGGAAGCCGTCAGCTACAACGATCTGAGCTTTCGCCTGTATGCCGGCGGGCAGCTGCGCGCGGACAAGAGCGTGGACACCAACCGCCTTTTCCCGCTCCCGTCGGGATACGTGGCCATTGACGCCGAGATCGAGCTGGAGGGCACGGATCATGTCCAGCAGGTGCTGATCGCTGAGGCGGTGGAGGCGGTCCAGGGATGAGTCAGAAGACGCGCACCGGCAAGATGCCGGCAGTCCCGAAAGATGCCTCGCCCCAGGTTCGCGAGTTCCTGGAAGCCGTCAAGGAGACGGTCGAGGTGTCCCGCGGTGACCGCGGTGACCCGCTCGACAAATCGCTGACGCTCCGGGAGGCGGCGGACTTGGATCTGGCCAGCGTCCGAGAGGTGGCGGCCCGCCGGGCCGGCATGTCAGCAACTGACCTCCTGATCCCGCGCGGACAGCTGGACACGGTCACCACTCCGCCGCAGCCGAGCGGCGTTGAAGCGGATGGAGCGTTCGGCACCATCATCCTTTCTTGGGACCAGCCCGGGTATGCAAACCACAGCCGCACGGTCATCTACCGCGCCGGAGAGGGTGAGGACTTTGGCCAGGCGGTTCGGATCGGCTCCAGCACCGGCGTCCTGTACTCCAACGCGGTCGGTCAAAACGCTGTGCATCGCTACTGGGTCCAGCATGTCAGCGACGCCGGCGTCGAGGGTCCGGTCAGCGAATCCGTGACCGGGGAGACGTCGCGCTCGCCCGAGAACATCATGGAGAACCTGCTCGCTGAACGATGGCGCCCCGATCACCAGTACCGCGCTTTCAACTATGTCGCGCCGGATGAGGGCGACGTGATGCTCCGGTGCATCGCGCCCGGGGTCAGCGGGCCTGTCGAGCCGGAATGGCCGAGCGATCCCGGCCTGGAGGTCGAGGATGGTTCCGTGACCTGGCTCACGGTCCCGGCGAAGGATAGCGTCCCGTTCCTGATTGGTGAGGTCGACGGCGAGGAGGCAGTGGTTATCAACGTCGCCTACATCGCCGACGCCTCGATTGAGAACGCGAAGATCGGAAGCGTGGCCGCCGACAAGATCACCGCCGACGCCCTGAGCGCGATCAGCGCCAACCTGGGCTCGATCACAGCCGGTCAGATCGACATCGGCGACGGCAGATTCCAGGTGGACCCGAACGGGAACGTCACCATCACCCGGAGTCGGGACGATGGCGCGATGTCGGTGAGCAACGACCGGATCAGCGTCTACGACGGCAACGGCACGCTGCGCGTGCGCATCGGGAGGCTGTGATGTTCGGCCTGGAGACGCGGAGAGAGGGCGGGGTGCTCGCCTACTCGACCCAGGACGTGACCTGGAACCAAGTGGCTCTCCTGACGGTTCCCGGAGGGGCGTCGCAGTCAATCACGAGACCGGTCCTCATCGGCCGGGAAGTCAGGGTCGCGCAGGTCTTCATTAACCCACCACCGACGGACCGCAAGGCCGTGGCTCACGATGTGAGCGTCGACTCATCCAGTGGTCAGGTTGATATCGGCGGGGGGAGCGAAGACGAGCTGATTCTGGTGCTGATGCGATGAGCTTCGGGTTCACGGCCGTCAACGATGCTGGTCAGGTGCTAGTGTCGTCGGACTCTCGGACGCTGCACCACTTGGGCGAAGCGACTTACCTCGGCCAGATGAGCGGCTTCAACACCCACGGCGGATACCGCCGATTCGGTTACGAGGTCCGCTCTCCCGTGGCGCCGATGCCGTTTTTCACTATGCCGACGTCGGACTACTACGGCATTGCGTCGATCCGCGAGTCGTCGAGCGGGATCTGGCATGTGGAGATCATCCGCTCCGGCACAGGGTCCGCGCGCCCCGAGGTCCATGCCTTTGCTGACGTGCGGGCATTTGCCGAGCCCGATGAGGGCTGGGGAATGGTGGTGTACGACGAAGACGGGGGGCAGACGTTCGACTCCCGCCTGCAGCCTTTAATTATCACCGACACCACAA
Organism: Halorhodospira halophila; assembly: GCF_016653405.1. Lineage (NCBI taxonomy): Bacteria > Pseudomonadati > Pseudomonadota > Gammaproteobacteria > Chromatiales > Ectothiorhodospiraceae > Halorhodospira > Halorhodospira halophila. The sequence continues at coordinate 43,479 of NZ_NHSN01000008.1, read as the reverse complement.
TGGCATCGCCCCCGTCGGGTGTTCTGGGGAGCGCGATCAGTGGGCTGAGCGCCAAGCACTGCCGGTCCTCCAACTCGTCTGCCGGGAATCAGCTGCAACCCACGGAGCAAAACCGATACTGGTCCCCCGAAGTCGAGTCCGAGCCGGCCTACTTCTTCTCGAGCATGGCCCAGACCTACCGCGAGGGCATGTTCGAGGACGAGGACGAGTACTGCGAAGACATCGACGCTTACGGCGAATGCGTAGGCCGCATGGTCTATGAAGCCTGGGTGTCCGTGTACTGGGCATTCTACCGAAGCGGCATCCGTAGGAACGGTGACTACCTGGAAGCGGGATGGATCACCGTGGATTTCGGCTGTGTAAGCGACTACGAAGAAGAGACGACGTTTGGAATCGGCGGCCTCCGCGCTGACTTCGATGATTACTCGTACAGGGTTCAGCAAGGTCTCCCCCCGTACACAGACGAAACCCTCAACACCTTCGATGTGCCCATCCTGCGGACGCCTCTGGAGAGATACCGGTGATTTCCTCGTTCCAGATTGTTCGCGTCCGAAACCTGGGGAAAGGGTACGTGTGCGTGTGTTACCGGGTGGTGTGGGTCGAAGGGCCAATCGACGGACCGGGAAGCGGGCGCGCCAAGAAGCTAACGGCAACGATCGATCTTCCGGATAATGTCGATATCGAGCAGGAGCTCGCGGCGCGCCTACGATCGGCGGAGTGGATCGAATGACGGAAGTCCAGGCGACTCGAGATGGGTTTCGAGCGTCGTACGCTTTTGGTAGCCCGGGTTTCCAAGAAGCCGCAGATGTGCTTCGCCGGCATTTTCCGAGAGAGCGAACAGGGCAGTATGTCGCGCTGTCGATGCCGTCCCGCCATGCCATTCTGAATGAGGAGGTCATCACCGCCCTGCTTCCAGGTATCGCTCTGAAAAACTTTTTCAGCCCCGACGTCATGTGTTTTGCGAGGAAGTTTTGCATCGAAAGCAAGACTTCCTATGCGAGGATCTATCGCCTTCCCCGCGACATCCCTCGATGGGTTCCAAACAAGGCGACGGTTATTGCCGAGTCCATCAATGATGAGGAGTGGGGTAGGCCGGCGCCACAAGGCATAATGGCCTTCAAGGACATCTACTTCGTAGGCCCCCCTCGGGAGATCGAGGACCAGTTCGGACTTCCGCCGCGCCGGGGCAAGTACAAGACCTGCTATGGAGCAACCATCAAAGGCGGAACCATCCAAAGGGTGAAGCAATACCTGTACGACGAGCCGGACTCGTTTAGCGAATGGGAGCGGCTCTACGAAAAGAAAATGCGCGATATCGGGAGGTCTGCGTAATGCTGGGCACATTGGTGGTTGCCGGCGTATCAGGGTATCTCGGGCACCGTCAGCAAGAGCAGGCGGCGGATGCCCGGGAGGACATGGTCGAGGCCATGAAGGAGCAGACTCAGCTGGGCCAGGATCAGCTCGACTTCGCGCGCGAGCGGTGGCGTGACTACGAGCAGACGTACGGCGGCCTGCGCGACCAGATGGTGTCGCAGGCCGAGCAGGGCATTGACCCCCGGGCCGAGGGCCACCTCGCCCGCGCCGACACTGACGTGGCGCTGGCGGCCGGAAGGGAGCGCGACCAGCATCGCCGAGAGATGGAGCGCCGGGGCGTCGACCCTACGAGCGGCCAGTTTCAGGGGCAGGACCGCATGGCGGGCCTGCAAGAAGCGACGGCCCGGACTCAGGCGCGTGGCGAGGCCAGGCGTAGCGCTGCGGAGCGCACTGACGCCCTACGCGGATCGGTGTTCCAGGTCGGCCAACAGGAGCGCCAGGCCGCAGAAGGCCTTAGGTCCCAGGCCCACCAAAACCTGAGCAATATGCGAGGCCAGCAGGCCCAGGTGCACGGCGGGCTGGCCGCCCAGCACTCCCAGGGCGCCGGACAGATGTACGGGATGGCGGTCGATCACTTCTCGTCCGCGTTGGACGACGACGACGGGCTGCCCAGCTGGAACCTGTTTACCGGCCAGGACGACGCTTCTGGGCAATCACAGGGAGCGCAGCCGGGCTGGGGGCTGCATTCCCCTTCATCCCGGAGCGATACCCGGTTCGGGTTCGGGCAAATGCCGCAAAGCAACGTGGGGTGACGCATGCCACAGATGGGACAGGGTTTCGCTCAGGGGTTGCAGGCGGGCCAGCAGCGGCGCATGCAGCGCCAGCAGAACAAGCGCGCCGAGCAGGCTCATGGATTGCAGATGGATCAGGGGGAGCTGGGTCTTGAGCAGACTCGGAACGAGATGGCCCACCGGGAGACGATGCGCCCGATGGAGCGCGAGCAGACCGGGCTCAAGGTTGATGCCTCGCGCATGGAGGTCGAGGAGGCGAGGCGCCAGCAGATGTACGACCAGGGTCTGAGGGCCCTGGCGCAGCGGGATGTTGACGGCCTCATCGGGTGGCACAACGAGGTCAACACCGAGGAGCCACCCATCGTCGAAGGGGGCATCGAGCGCACCGAAGACGGCCGCGAGATCCTTCGCCTCCGCGACCAAGAGGGGAACCAGGAAGAGTTCGACGTGGAGGAGCTTGGCGCCCAGATGTCGATCGCCCGGAATCCGGAGCTTCTTCAGGAGCAGCTTGCGGGGTCGGACCGGTACAGCGACCCTCACATGCACCCGGAGCTCGGGTATGGCCAGGTAGGCCCGGACGGGCAGTGGCACTCGATCGACGCCGAGGGGCCGGCCGCGCAGGGCGGGGGTGGCGCTCCCGGGGCCCCGGGGACCGAGGCCCCCAATTCGGTCTGGGCGCAGATGCGCAGCGACTACTCCAACCGGTACGGCATTGACGGCGATGAGCTCATGGCCGTCTACCAGACGCAGGGCGAAGAGGCTGGTGACCGGTATCTACGCGAGCGCGCCGGCGAGGGTGTGCCCACGCTGCGGGAGTTCGCTACCGAGGAGTACGGCGTCGATCCCTCGACCGGCGTGTTTGTCCGGGATATGCGGCCCCAAATGCAGGGGCAGCCCCAGGGGCAACCGCAGACGCAAGGGCAGCCCCAAGGTCATCCGCAGAGTGGAGGTCTGGACCTTTCCGGCATGCGTGAGCGATCACCCTACATGCAGAACTTGCCGGACGACGATCCGGCGCACGCGACGCAGTACGCGGCGGCCCAGTTGGGTCATGAGCGAGGCCTGCGCGCCGGGCAGCCCGCGCAACAGCCTCGCCGGGAGCAGCCGCAAGCGGGGCCGGCGAGCACTGGGCGTCCTACTCTCCCCGAGGATCTTCAGGGCATGCGAGAGACCGAGGGTGGCATCGAGGTGCCGCGGTTCGCCGACCAAGATGCCCGCGTCACCCAGCGCGGCATGTGGGGTTTTGGCGTTGGCTCGAGCGCTCAGATGCGCGGCGAGCTGCGCCGGGCCAAACCGTTTTTCGACAAGGTCGCTCAAGGGGAGCGCCCTGAGCGCGGCGAACTGGCAGAGGCCGTTCGGGCGGCCCGCGAGGGGCTTCTCGCGCCCGAAGCCGAGAGCGTGGTGCGCGACTGGGCGCGCCGTTACGCCCAAGAGCAGCAGGCGAGGTAACCGATGGACGAGCTGGACCGCGAGATCCTCGACTTTGCGGCCGAGGGCGACCAGGCCTCTGCAGAAGGGGCTCCCCAGGAGGGCGGCGAGCAGCGCCTGGACGACATCGACCATGAGATTCTGGGTTTCGCCCAGGAGGGTGAGCAGCAGACCCCGTCTGTTCCCGCCTCTCAGCCCGATGCCTTCGAGGACGAAGAGATCGCGTCGTTCGCTCGCGGGGATGAAGCCCCCGAGCGCACGGCCGCGGGCCGCGCCAAGGCTTTCGGGCAAGGCGTCCCGCAGGGCCTCCTTGGCGCTGCCGGCGGCGCCCTGCGCGGCGCAGACCGGGCCATTTCATCGCCCGAGGATCTTGGCGAGGGGCGCCTGGCGGAAACCGGCCAGGCCCTGATCGACCGGGCCGAGGATATCGACATCGACCCGATGTACGAGGCGGACCCCGCCACAGACCTGGGCCGCGGCGTCGGCTCCATGGCGATGTTCCTCCCGCTCGGCGGCGGGGGCGGCGCGGCTGCTCGCGGTCTCTCCCGGGTTGCCGGCGCCGGTCAGCGTGGGCAGCGCTGGGCGACCACGGGCGGCCAGTACGGCGCCACCGTGCCCACGGCTGCCGCTGCCGGCGCAGATGAGGCGTTCGAGCGCGCCAAGGCCCATGGCCTCGACGACGAGGAGGCGCAGTCGGTGGCCCGGCAGTTTGGCCTCGGCGGCGGCGCGGTCCAGGTGGCGAACATTGGCTTCCTACTCAGGAGCATGCCGCAGGAGGCGCGCCGCAAGCTGTTCGACCGCGCGGGCGGCCAGATTGTCAGCTCCATGGCCAATGAGGCCGGGGTCGAGGGCGCGGGCGCGCTGGTCCAGAACTGGGGCCAGATGAGCTACGACGAGCAGCAGGAGCTGTTCGACGACGTGCTCTACCGGGCCGGCATTGGTGCGGGCTCGGCGGGGATCACCCAGGCGGGCCGTGCTGCAGTGGAGCGTGGCCGCGGCCTCTGGGAGGGCGACCCGACCGACTTCGAGCGTGAGCTCGACAGCGTGGTCGAGTCTGACCCGGAGCTGCAGCGCGCTCGGGACGGCCTGTCTAAGCTCGGCCCGGACGAGGCCGCCGATACCATCCTCGATCTCATGGAGGTCACGCAGGCGACCGACCCGACCCCGGACCAAGCCGGGCAGCGCATTGAGGCCGAGCAGCCGGAAGGCATCGCCGCGCAGACCCCGGAGGCGGAGAGCGCCCCGGACATTGAGGTCGACCGGATGACCCGGGAGCACCTGGCCGACCCGGAGGCGCAGCCGGAGTCCATGCCCGCGGATCCAGCTGAAGGCGACGAGGTGCGCCGCACTGACGGCACGGCCTACCCGACGGAGACCGCCGCCCGCCTGGCCGCCCGCGGCCGCCGCCTCGAGGGTTACGAGCCGGCCCAGGCCGCAGACGGCTGGGTGCTGCGCCGCCCGGATGCGGCAATGCCTGCCGAGGCCCCGGCAGCTGAGGCCCCGGGAGAGCCGGAGGCTATGGGTGCCCCCGATGTAGCAGACCCGGCGGCCGCCCCTGTGGAGGCCGCGGACGTCGATGCGCCTGGCGTAGAGGAAGGCCCCGCCCAGGAAACGGCCCCGGCCGACCAGGGCGTCACCGACGGCCTGCCGGTCCAGGAGGTTCCCGTCGAGCGGCTGCGCCTTTCCGACGAGGTGCCGCAGTTCAAGGCGGGCGCCGATGAAGACACCGGCGTCGTGGATCCCCTCGGCGGCGAGTTCGACCGGCGGGGCGTTGCGCCGATCCAGATCTGGGAGCGCAGCGACGGCTCTCAGGAGGTGGTCACCGGCCGGCATCGCCTGGACCTGGCCCGGCGCTCGGGCGAGGAGACCATCCCTGCGCAGATCCACCGCGAGGATGAGGGCTTCACGGCGGAGGACGCCCGGGCGCTCGATGCTATCCTCAACATCCGAGACGGACAGGGCGAGGTGAAGGACTATGTCCAATTCTTCCGGTCGCACAACATCCCGCGCGAGCAAGCGGACCAAGAAGGCCTCACAGCGCGGGCAAAAGGGCGCCGCGGGTTCGAGATCGCCGAGCGAGGTAGCGACGTACTGGCTGAAGCGCACGCGGCCGACCAAGTAACCGACGAGGCGGCTGCGCAGATCGCCAACGCCGCCCCCGGCGACGACTCCCTCCAGGCGCTCGGCCTGGCCGAGCTCCGTGATGGCCGAAGCATCCAGCAGGCGGCCAACACCATACGCGCCGTCCAGTCCATGGGTGAGCGCGCCGACCCCCAGCAGGGCGACATGTTCGGCCTCGACGAGTCCGCCATGGAGCGGGCTCGCGATATGTCCCGGGTGGCCTCTCGCCGGCAGTCGGAGATCGGCCGGCGCCTCTCCGCCATCCGCGGTGCCGCCCGGCGCCCGGATGTGGCGCGATCCGAGGGTGTCGACGTCAGCGACCCCGAGGCCGTGAACCAGCGCATCGAGCAGCTGCAGCAAGAGCGTGAGCGCTGGGCAAACTGGCAGACGGACCCGGAACTGGTCGCCGAGATCCGGCGCGAGCTCGGGGATGATGTGGCGCCGGAGCCAGGTGTCGACCCGGTGGCTGAGCCCACCACGGAGGAGGCGGAGGCCGGCCAGGAGGACCTGCTTGGCCCCGTGGATCAGCAGGCGCAGCAGCGCGCGGACGCCGAGCGCACCGTGGATGACCGCCTGGCCGGGCGAGATCGCGACGCCGTAGACCCGGGTGAAGGGCCGGGCGGCCTGTTCGACGGCAGCCAGGCGCAGATGGACGTCGAGGACGTTGCCGGCCGGCCGGGGGTTGCCCGAGAGGGGCGCACAGCAGATAGGGGCGAAGCCCCGGAGACCGAGGCCGCTCAACCAGCCGCTGATCCGCAAAGAACGATCAGCGCGGATAAGCGAGGCCGCTACACCGCGCCGCTGGGGCGTCTCCTCAGAGGCGAGGGCGTGAGGCCGCAAAAGGTTCAGCGCCAGAACTACGCAGATGACGGGGCTGTGACCGTCGTCCGACTGGATGAGCAGCTTGATCCGGATGATCGGCGCCGCCAGGCAGGCATTGCCCACGAACTGCTGTCGGAAATCGCTCCGCAGATTAGTGACTCCAACGCCGTTGTGATGCGGTCCGACCAGGGTGTCCTGGCGGTTTACGAGGGCGGGCGAGGTTTTGCCGAGCAGTCAGGCCTGCAGCAAGAAGTTCGTCGCCCCGAGTTTGTCGAAGGTGCAGGCTCGGGCGCGGATGCTGGCCGTCCCATGTTCGCCCGAGAGCGCACGACGGGCCCCGCGACCCGGCCCGACCGTGGAGACGATTCCCGCTTCTTCACGCAGAGAGATGATGGCTCCGTCGTTTTCAACGAGGAGGCGTACTTCGAGTACGAAAACAATAACCTCGATGCTATCGAGGCGATGGAGGATGAGGGCGGCTGGACAGAGCAAATCCGCCTCAAAATTCCGGACGCGGACTACCAGGCCCTCGCGGACGCATTAGGCCGTCAGATTTACTACCACAGCGGAATGGCGTCGCAAGAAGGGGTTGTCCCTACGGCCAATGACGAACAGCCGGCCTACTTTAGCGCAAGCCGCGAGTACGCTGAGACCATGGGGAGGACAGAAGCGGCTCCGTACCGCATCACCCCGTCAAGCCCCCTGATCGTGAAATCCGACGACGCGCTTGCCGGCAGCGATAGCGTTATCGCTCGAGAGCTAAGAGAGGCTGGCTACGATGCCGCTATCACGCCGACCGGCGAGGAAGTGGTCGTCATCGATCAGGACATCGTGCGTCACGACACCGACGCGGATCCATCACGCACAGAAGCTGGGAAAGCCCAGGGCCGCATCGATCAGGCGGCGGCGGAGACTGACACCGACCCGACCGAGGCCCAGGCCGAGGCGGGCAACTACCGCAAGGGCCGACTGTCCCTGCACGGCCTTGATATCAGCATCGAGAACCCCAGGGGCTCGACGCGCAGCGGAACGGCGCCGGACGGCACCTCGTGGGAAACCACGATGGCTGACCACTACGGCTATATCCGGCGAAGCGAGGGTGCCGACGGTGACCACGTCGATGTATTCCTGGGCGAGCAGGCGCACGACCCTGACCTCCCGGTGTTCGTGGTCGACCAGGTTGACCCCGAGAGCGGCGCGTTCGATGAGCACAAGGTCATGCTCGGATACCCGGACGAGCAGGCCGCGCGCGACGGGTATCTGGCCAACTACGAGGACGGCTGGCAGGGCCTGGGCGGGATCCGCGAGCTCTCCCTGGACGACTTCAAGGCGTGGCTGGAATCGGGGGACACGACAACCCCGGCAGAGCGCGCGGAAGCTCCGCGGCACTCGTTAGAAACGAGAGAGGGACGTGGCGATCCGATAGTCTCCGGCCAAGGGGAGGATCTAGTAACCCTGTATCACGGTACAGACCAAGAGGGGGCGGACGCCATTCGCGCTTCCGGGGATATTAAGTCGGGCGGACCATACATGGGGGTTCGCGGCGTCTCATTGACGCCGAGGCGTGATGTGGCACAAGAGTTCGCGGATGCAAACGACCCAGACGCCGAGGGTGTGGTCTTTGAGGTGGAGGTGCCCAGGGATAGGCTGCAAATCGATCCAGAGCACGCCGACACTTTCGACTTACAAGCGGCGCTTGATGATGGCGCGTCGGTAATCGCCGACAACGATGTTGTTGTTGATGAAGAGGTTTTTAGATCGGCCCAGACAGAGGGGTCGCGCCACGCCTTTGGCGGCGAGCGCGCCGAGACGGCCGATCATCACAGTCTCGCCGACGCGGTGCGCCGCCTCGAGGCCGGGGAGAATGCCGAGACCGTGCGCCGGGAGACCGGCTGGCACCGTGGCCCGGATGAGCGGTGGCGGTTCGAGATCGATGACAGCCAGGCGAGCGTGAACCTGGAGGCGCTGGAAAGGTTCGAGGGCGGCTGGCAGCGGCAGGCACGTCTGGGCGACCTGCTGGATCATCCGCAGCTGTTCGCGGCCTACCCCGGTCTGGCGGACATGGATGTGGCGACCTCGCGCTCCAGGGACAGCTCGTACTCGCCGGCAGTGGACATGATCAGCCTTTCGGACGACCTCCGCCGGAAGATCGACAGCTACGCCGAGGACGGCGATGCGTTCAAGTTTCTGCGTGAACGGATTGAGAAGCTGGAAAACCAAGACGTGGAGGCCGAGGGTCGCGAGAACTTCGAGCTGTCGAAGCAGGTCGACAACCCCTATGGGTCGCCGTATGCAACCGTCGAAGACGCCATCAAACATCAGCGTCGGTTCCGTGACCTCGAGCTGAGCCGCCTGCGCGCTCAGCTTGAATCCGGGGAAGTGGCCGGGCAGCAGGGGATCGAGCGCCGCATTCTCTCAACGATCCTGCACGAAGTCCAGCACGCCATCCAGGTGCGAGAAGGCTTTGCAGAGGGTGGCAACTCGGACCAAGCACCTCGCCAGATCAGCCGGCAGATCGGCCGTGAGATGGCTGACACCGGCGCGTACCAAGCCCTGCGCGAGCATGCCAGCGCGATCCATGAGATGGGCGTCTGGACGCAGGCCGAGACCATCTCGGATCTGCGCAACGTGAAGCAGCCGCGCCAGGTTCTCCGCAGCGAGGTCTACCAGGAGAACAAGTCCGCCGCGCACGACCATGCGGGCGAGCCGCCGAAGCGTGGCCGCCTGCAATGGGCTCAGGACGTGGGCGCGTTCCTGGCTGGCCAGATGCAAAGGGAAGCTGGCCCCGATGTGCGCTCCATCCTGGAGCAGTACAGCCGCAACGAGATCAAGAACCGGGCGCGCAACGCCCGGCGCCGGCTGTCTCGGCAGGACACTAAGCGGCTGCAGCGCGCCAACCTGCTCGACCAGGAGCGCAAGCGCCTGGAGCAAGGCGTGAGCCGGAGCGAGGCCGAGCGCCTGTACCGAGCCCTTTACGGTGAGGTGGAGGCCCGCAACGTCCAGCATCGCCAGCATATGAGCGCAGACGAGCGGGCCGAGACTGCGCCGGAGCAGACCCAGGACGTCGGTGACGCCGATGCCATCGTGGTGTTCCGCGGCACTGAGCACCGCGCCCCGGCGCACCTGGCGGAATCCCCGTCGCAGATGAGCGCAAGCGAGGGCCAGGCGCACGTCGACCAGGTGACGGCCAACTGGGCGGACGCCCCGGCCATCCGCGTGGTGGAGACGGGTCTGGACCTTCCGGCCGCAGTCGCCCGGCAGGCGTTCGAGGAGGGAGCGCTTGCGGATGTTCGAGGCGTCTACCACCAGGGCGAGGTCTACCTGGTCGCCAGTCGCCACCGGACGATCCAGGACCTCGAGAGGACGCTGCTGCACGAGAGCATCGGTCACTATGGCTTACGGCGCATGCTCGGCCAGGAGCTGAACCCGCTGCTCAACCAGGTCTGGGCGTCGTACGGCCGCACCGGGCTGCAGGATGTCATCGACACCTACTTCCCGCAGGGTGACTTCAACCCAGACAACCGGGAGCACCGGCACCTCGTCGCCGAGGAAAAGCTAGCCCGGATGGCCGAGATGGGCGATCGCCTGGGCGAGCGCCAGGGCATCGTCCGCCGCTTCATCCAGGCTGTCCGCAACTGGGCTCGTCGCGCCGGTATGCGGGTCAACCTGACCGACTCAGAGTTGGCGGAGATCCTGCAGCGGGCCCGGCAGGCGGTGGAGCAGGGCGGCATGGACATGGCCCCGCGTCAGCCGTCCCGGATGAGCGTGATCCGGTACGCCATGCCTGAGCGCAGGCAGATTGGCCGCGGCCAGACGACCGACCCGGCGGAGCCTCAGTTCGACGACATGCCGGCGATCGAAAACCGGTACGCGGAGCTGGCCCGGCTCCGGGGGTTCTGGGAAGGAGCTGCGGACGTGCTCCGCCGGCAGCCCCAGCTGCGCCACCTGGCGGATGCGATCGACGGCTACTTCGATGCCAGCCGCCGCCGGCTCGGCGAGGTGAACTCGATCATCCGCCCGGCCATGCAGCAGGTCCCGAGCCGCCTGAACCGCCGCGCGTACCGGGAGACGTTCCGCCTCTTCGAGCGCTACCAGGCAGCGAAGGAGAACGGCCGCAAGGAAGAGGCCCGGCAGATCCGCGAGGAGGGGCCGGAGGCAGTGCGCGGGCTGATTCACGCTTGGGAGAAGGTGGCGCGACTGACCGGCGACCAGAACCGCGAGGTCGGCGTGAAGGTCTGGGACGACAACATGATCGACTGGAACGCCGTGCGCGAGCGGGTTGGCCCAGCGGGCGAGCGGCAGCTGCGCGGCGTGCCGCGGAAGCAGCAGCCGGCCAAGTGGGCTGAGCTGGTGCGCCGGCAGAACCCCCAGTCGGAGCTCCTGCACTCGCACCCGGATCTGCCGAGAAAGGGCGGGTGGCGCGATATCGGCCAGGCCCGCGACTTCTTCCCCCGTGTCCTCAAGAAGGAGGTTCAGCAGGCGCTCATGCACCCGAAGGGGCAGCCGGAGACCTGGGCGCGCATCCAGGAAGAGCTGCTCGCGGCAGGCTACATCCAGCACCCGCGCGAGGCCGAGCGCTACATCAACAACCACTTCGCCCGGGAGCGGGGCTCGGACTACTTCGCCGGCATCGAGAAAGCCCGCAAGGAGCCGTTGCCCGAGTGGTTCTACGACTACTCCTGGGACGCGGCGATGATCTACAAGGACCGCTGGGCGGACCGGATCAGCCAGGTGGAGTTCTTCGGCCAGGCCGAGGTCGACCCCGAGGGCGATATCTTCGACAAGGCCAAGAAGCTGACCACGGACCACCACACGCAGGGGTATATCGATCAGGTCCAGCAGCGGGTCTACAACAACATCGACACGTCGATGCTGACCCAGTTCATGGGCGTGACCAACACCTTCGCCACGGGTGCGATGCTCGGCAACCCGGCGACGGCGGTGCTCAACCTGATCGGCGGCTCTGGGCTGAACTTCCAGCTCTACGGGGCCTGGCCGGGCATCAAGGCCCTCGCCCACGAGGTGTCGCGCTTCGGGCAGACGCTGGACATGGGCACGCAGAAGGGGATCCTTGTCCATGACTTTCTGACCGTGCTCCATGACGCTCAGCAGCAGGGCGTGCCCGAGCGGCTATCGAAGTTCACCTCCACCATGCTCAAGCTCGGCGGGTACACGCCGGCAGAGGTGTTCATCCGCAGTCACGCGATGCTCACGGCCAAGGCATTCCTGGACCAGTCGTTGGCGCTGTGGAACAGAAACCCGAGCAGCAAGCGCAGCCTGCGCCATATCGCGTTCTTCCAGCGCGAAGGGTTCGACTACCGGCGCCTGCTCGAGGAGAACGGGGAGGGGCCGGAGACCGACCGGTTCCTGCGCAAGGGCGTGAACCTGACGCAGGGGTCGTACCGGGTCAACCAGGTGCCCGTGTTCACGGACACGCCGGCCGGGCGCTTCCTGTTCAAGTACCAGAAGTTCGGCACCCAGCTCTCCCGGATGTTCTGGCGCCACCACCTCAAGCCGGCGATCGATAGCCTGTTCCAAGGCGGTGAGATCGTCGACGTCGAGATCGGTGGCGAGATGCACCAGAAGCGGGTCCGCACGATCACGCCGCTGATCCGGTTCTTCATGGTAGGCGCTGTTGGCGGGTCGATCCTCGCGATGATCCGAGAGGGCGCGTTCGGTTACCAGGACCCAGGGCCGGAGTGGGAGGAAATCGAGAAGCAGCTCGCCAGCGGCGAGTGGGCCGAGGCCGCGGTGCTGGGCGCCTGGCGCTTCTGGCACTCCAACATGGCCGTGGGCAGCCTGGGCTTCTTCGGCAACTACGCGCAGTTCTTCCACGACGTGGCTGATCGCCAGCGCGTGAAGAGCCCGCTGGACCCGCCCGGCCTGTCCCCGGTCACTGAGACCGTGGATATGGGCATGCGGTTCTTCGAGCAGGGCGGATATCTCGACTGGCGGGATGCGCACGACTTCCTGGAAGGGGTTAGCTCTCAGTACCGCACGGGCAACCGGGCCGCGCTCATCGCGCTTAACCAGGTCACCGACTGGCGCCAGGCCGAGTGGGAATCCGTGCAGCGGGATCGCTCGTACGTGCGCAAGATGGTCCGCCGGTACGCCGACGAGGCCAACATCGAGCGCCGACGCAGAGCCCCGGATCGGATTGCTCACTCCGAGATGACGCCGATCACGCGCCGGATCAACAAGGAGCTCCTGCTCGGCAACGCCGAGGCGGCGCGGGAGATCGCGGTAGAGCGCCTGGAGCAGGCGGAGACGCGCAACGACTTCGACCGCACGATGCGCGCCATCCAGGCCTCGGTCCGGGCGTATCAGCCGGCCCGGGTCATCGAATCACCTTCTGACGCCGAGCGCCGGGACTTCCTGCGCTGGGTGGAGGGCCGGGTCGGCCCGGAGGCCTACCAGCGCATCCGGCAAACCGACGAGCGGTTCCGGGAGGCTGCGCAGCAGGCCGGCCTCATGCCGGAAGATGACCCGTTGCAGGAGATGCGCCAGGACTGGGAGCACGAGCGTGGCGACGAGCCCATGGGCGAGGGCGAGCGCCGCCTTCGCATGATGAGGCAGGGTCTGCTCCGACCTCAGTAGAAGGAGAGGGCCACCGGCACGACCAGCAGGGGGCAGGCGACAAACAGGACGCCGCCAATCGTTCCCCTGGGGTCGTGCCGCGCTGGCACCAAGAAGATCGGCATCACGGCAATGGCGAGCATGCCGGCCACCGCTACGATCGCCCACGCCCACTGCAGGAATCCCGGCAGATACTCTCCGCCGAGACGGATCACCCACAACCAGGCCGACATGGCCGCGCCCCAAAGAAACGGGGCGGCGATGATGTACGGCAGCGCCCGGGTGATATCAGCCAGTTCGCCGCTGTTCTCGTTCACGATGGGACGGCCTCAAGCGGTATGGGCGTCGGCTCCTCGTCGAGGAAATCCTTGATCTCCTGGATGTCGTCCTGCTCCTGGCTTTCGGTCTGGAGGTGGATGGCGCCGGCGACCGATGCAGTGATGACGGCCACGGCCGCGACACTGTACCCGGCGGAAACGAGGCCTCGCCCGGCCCGCTTCGCCCAGGTGTTCGGGCGCTCGGCCCACGCCGCGACGCGGTCATAGCCCAGGGTTGAGATGACGCCGAGGGCGATCACCAGGGTAATGATAGATGCCGCGAACCAGAGATCGCTCATCCGCTCACCATATGACGACCAGCCCGGCGGAAAAGGCCTCGAACTCGTACCCAGTTTCGTCCAGGTACTGCATGTACTCAAGGTTGAGGCCGAGATCGTCTGGGACGATATCGACTCCTACCCCGAAAGAGAAGCCGGAGTCCGCCTCCGTCATTGACCCGCCTGGATCCGAAAACTCGGCCTGGGCTCTCGTAAGCCCGGCCACGAAGTACGGTGTGACGGGATCAAAGGGCGCGCGCGCCTGCCCGTAGACCCCGAGAAGATGGGAAAGCCCTACCTCGGCGGCGCCGACTGTCTCGTCTCTGAGTCCGATCCCGAGCCGGCCTTCGATCCCGACGTGCTCGGTAGGCAGGTGCCCTGCTCGAACCACTGCCGCGTCGGGGTTCAGCTCCTGGCCGGACCATTCGTCCGTATAGGAGAGCGCGGAGTACTGTAGGGAAAACATCCCATGCCCTGCGTGCGCCGACATGGAAACCAGGGCAATGGGCGCGAGGGCGAGAAGTCTCTTCATCGGCAGGTCCTTCTGCAAAGGCTAGAGCCATCACCTTTACATAGGCTGGCGCGCCATGGAAACGGGCCGCGGGAGCGACCAACTCCCTTCGCTTCAGTTATCCGGTTACGACGCGCGCCATGTAAGACACAGCTTGACGGATAGCTTCGGACCCAGCGGCTGCCCCGCCCTTCGCAACACCGTCACGAAAAGCCTGCATCCCTTGTGGCGTTTCAAGCTGCCGAAGAGCATGGTCGCCGTGGGGAGAAAGCCAGAGCGTTTTGTTAGCCACTTGCCAATGACCGTCCGCTCCGACCTTCAGCCCCCAGTTCGTGCTTCCATCCCCGGTCGTTATGAGGCCTGCCTGAAGAGCGGATTCTATGTGGTATCGGAACTTGTGGGGCTCTTCTTCTCCGTCTTCCGGCTCGTACTCAAAAGCGCCCAGCCTGTCAGCCAGATCCGTTGAGCCCATGCCCTGATACCCTCCGGTGACCCGAAGCTCGCGCAGGAGGTTGAGCAGGTAGGTTTCGTCAATCATAGGCGTCTTCCCTGACGTCCGGCCGTTTTGTCCCGGTTTTGTCCCAGTTTTGACCCGCCCTGGTCGCGGGTCCGGTAAGTGCTTGAATATATGGTCGGGGCGGCAGGATTTGAACCTGCGACCCCCTGCACCCCATGCAGGTGCGCTACCAGACTGCGCCACGCCCCGACTTAGGCCGCAAAGTATACGGATCGAGACCGCGTCGCACAAGGGATCAGCGCTTGAGGATGTTGAGCACGCCCTCGAGCTCGATGCGCATCTGCCGGATGATCTGCTGGCTCTGGGCCACGTCCTCGCGCTCTTCGCCGCTCTCGAGCTTTTGGCGGGCACCGCCGATGGTGAAACCCTCCTCGTAGAGCAGGGCGCGGATGCGGCGGATCAGTATGACATCGTGACGCTGGTAGTAGCGCCGGTTACCGCGGCGCTTGACCGGTCTCAGCTGGGGAAACTCCTGCTCCCAGTAGCGCAGGACGTGGGGCTTGACCGCACACAGCTGGCTAACCTCGCCGATGGTGAAGTACCGCTTCGACGGGATCGGCGGCAGTTCGCCATCACTGCTCTTCTCGGGTTCCGGCATAGCTCTCGACGCGGCTCTTGAGCTTCTGGCCGGGGCGGAAGGTCACCACGCGCCGGGCGGAAATGGGGATCTCTTCCCCGGTCTTGGGGTTGCGGCCAGGCCGCTCGTTCTTGTCGCGCAGCTCGAAGTTGCCGAAGCTCGAGAGCTTGACCGGCTCGCCGTTTTCGAGGGCGGTGCGGATCTCCTCGAAGAAGAGTTCGACCAGCTCCTTGGCCTCCCGCTTGTTCAGGCCGACCTCTTCGAAGAGCCGCTCGGCCATATCCGCCTTGGTCAGCGACATCTTACTCCCCTCTCAGGCTCGCTCCGAACTGTTGCTGCAGGCGGGAAACCACCCCCGCCATGACGTCATCGACGTCGCGATCCGTAAGCGTGCGCGAATAATCCTGTAAAATCAAGCCCATGGCAACGCTTTTCTGGCCTTCAGGGACCCCTTTGCCCCGGTAGACGTCGAACAGTCGGCTGCCGACGGCGTACGTCCCGGCCGCATCGCGGGCGGTGCGAAGCAACGCCCCGGCAGGCACGTTATCGTCGACGAGTACCGCCAGGTCACGCCGGATCGACGGATACCGCGAGATGGGCTGGAAACGCGGCAGCGCGGCGCGGCTGAGCGCCTCAAGCGTGATCTCGAAGAGCACGGGGGCGCCGTGGAGCTCCAAGGCGTCGGCGTGCTCCGGGTGCAGGGTCCCGAGCCAGCCGACCGGGCTGTCGTCACGCAGGATCCGCGCGCACTGACCCGGATGCAGGGCCACGTGCTGTGCCGGCTCGAAGGTGAACGAGGCGGGCTCGCCGGTCTGGGCGATCAGTGCCTCGAGGTCCGCCTTGACGTCGAAGAAATCCACCGACCGCCGCGGTGCATCCCACTGCTCGGCGTAACGGGGGCCGGCGGCCACGCCGGCGAGCATCGGTGTCTGGGCCAGGTCGTCGAGGTGGCCGCGGAAGGTGCGCCCGCACTCGAACAGCCGGACCCGTTCGTGTTGGCGGTGCTGATTGCGCTGCGCAGCCATCAGCAGGCCGGGCCAGAGCGAGGTGCGCATCACCGCCAGCTCTGCCGACAGCGGGTTGGCCAGCGGCAGCCCCTCGGCCTCGGGATCGAGGCGCTGCTGGAGCTGCGGATCGACGAAGGCGTAATTAATGGCCTCGAAGTAGCCACGCTCGACCAGCGTCGTGCGCAGGGGCCGGTCGTCGAGCTGCTGCTCTGGGGCCGCGGCTACGTGCAGCGGCGCGCGCAGGGGGCGTTCGGGGACGTTGTCGAAGCCGTAGAGGCGGGCCACCTCCTCAATGAGGTCCACCTCGCGCTCCATGTCGAAGCGCCAGCTCGGCGGCTGGACGCGCCAGCCAGCCTCAGTGGATTCCGGGCGCGTGCCCAGGCGCTGGAGCATGCCGCTGACCTGTTGCTCTTCGATGGACCAGCCGAGCAGGCCTTCAAGGCGCTCGCGGCGCAGTTCGATGGGCGCGCGGCGGGGCAGGGCGTCGGCGGCCACGACCTCGTTGATCGGCCCTGGGCGGCCGCCACAGATGCTCAGCACCAGCTGCGTGGCGCGCTCGCTGGCGGCACGGGGCGTCTCGAAGTCCACGCCGCGCTCGAACCGGTGGGAGGAGTCCGTATGCAGGCCGTAGCGTCGGGCCCGACCGGCGATGGTGGCCGGATGGAAATGGGCTGCTTCGAGGAAGATGCCTGTGGTCGCGTCGCCCACGGCGGTGGGCTCGCCACCCATCACGCCGGCGAAGGCCACGGGGCCGGAAGCATCGGCGATGACAAGCACGCCTTCGTCGAGCTCCACCTGCTCGCCGCCGAGCAGCGTCAGCGTCTCGCCGGCGCGCGCGCGACGGGCGGTCACCGGCGGGCTCAGGCGGTCGAGGTCGAAGGCGTGCAACGGCTGACCGTACTCGAGCATGACGTAGTTGGTGATATCCACCAGCGCCGAGACGCTCCGGATCCCGGCGCGGCGCAGACGCTCGCGCATCCAGATCGGTGTGGGCGCCTGCGGATCGACATCGCGGATCACCCGGCCGGTGTAGCGCGGGCAGTCCGCCTCGGCCTCCAGGGTGATCGGCAGTTGCTCGTCGCAGGCCGCCGGCACGGCCTGCGGCTCGGCGGTGTGCATCTCGGCCCCGGTGCGTGCCGCCACGTCCCGCGCGATACCGATCATGCCCAGGCAATCCGCGCGGTTCGGTGTGAGGTCGATCTCGAGGACGGTGTCATCCAGCGCCAGGGCCTGGCGCAGATCGCTCCCGGGGGCGAGGCTCTCGGGCAGCTCCAGCAGCCCGTCGGCCTCGTCGCTCAGGCCCAACTCGCTGGCCGAGCAGAGCATGCCCGCCGAGGCTACGCCGCGCACCTCGGCGGCCTGGACCTGCAGGCCGCCCGGGAGCTCCGCGCCGGCACGCGCCAGCGGCGCGCTCAGGCCGGGGCGCGCGTTCGGGGCACCGCAGACGACCTCCAGGCGCTCGCCGCCGGCGTCCACGTCGCAGACTTGGAGGCGGTCGGCCTCGGGGTGGGGCCGGCAGTCGACGATCGAGCCGACCACCACACCAGTGAAGGCCGGGGCGGCGGGCTCGATGGCATCCACCTCGAGGCCGGCCATGGTCAGTGCCTCGGCCAGCGCCTCGGTCGAGAGCGACGGGTTCACCCACTCGCGCAGCCACTGCTCACTTACACGCATGGTTCACCGGAATTGCCCGAGGAAGCGCAGATCGTTGTCGAAGAACAGGCGCAGATCGTCCACGCCGTAGCGGAGCATGGCCAGGCGCTCGACGCCCATGCCGAAGGCGTACCCGGTCCACTGCTCGGCGTCGATGCCGGCGTGCTCGAAGACCGCCGGATGAACCATGCCGCAGCCGAGCACCTCCAGCCAGCCGGAGTGCTTGCACACCCGGCAGCCATCGCCGCCGCAGATCACGCACTCGACGTCGACCTCGGCCGAGGGTTCGGTGAACGGGAAGTACGATGGCCGAAAGCGCACGGCGACCGGGCGCTCGAAGAAGGCGTTGAGGAACTCGTGGAGGACGCCCTTGAGATCCGCCAGGCTGACATCGCGATCGACCAGCAGCCCCTCGACCTGGTGGAACATCGGGGTGTGGGTGAGATCGGAGTCGCAGCGGTAGACCCGTCCCGGGGCTACGACGCGGATGGGCACGCCGTCGCGCTCCATCACGCGAATCTGCACCGGGGAGGTGTGCGTGCGCAGCAGCCGTGTGGCGTCGAAGTAGAACGTGTCATGCATCGCCCGCGCCGGATGGTGAGCGGGGATGTTCAGCGCCTCGAAGTTGTGCCGGTCGTCCTCGACCTCCGGCCCGTCGGCGGCGTGGAAACCGGCACCGGCGAAGATCGCGGAGATACGCTCGAGGGTGCGGGTGACCGGATGGAAGCCGCCGCGCTCGGTGCCGCGGCCGGGTAGGGTGACATCGATCCGCTCGGCGGCCAGACGCTGCTCGAGAGCGGCTCGCTCAAGTTCGGCGCGCCGGGCCTCGATACGCTGACTGACGCGCTCCTTGGCGGCATTGATGGCCGCACCGGCCTCGGGCCGCTGCTCAGCGGGCAGTTGACCGAGACCCTTGAGCAGGGCGGTCAGCCTGCCTTTCTTGCCGAGATAGGCGACCCGAACCTGATCCAGACCCGCCAGGTCAGAGGCGCCGTCTACGGCGTCCTCTGCCTCCCGGGTCAGCGCGTTGAGTTCGTCCTGGTAGTCGGCACCCATGCCCTGGCGAGCCGCCCTCAGTTGCTGAGGGCGCCCTGGGCACGCTCGGCCAGCGCCGCGAAGGACTGCGGCTCGTGGACGGCCAGGTCAGCCAGCTGCTTGCGGTCGACCTCGATGCCGGCCTGCTGCAGGCCGTTCATCAGGCGGCTGTAGGACAGGCCGTGCTGACGCGCTGCCGCATTGATGCGCTGGATCCACAGGCTGCGGAACTCGCGCTTGCGCAGGCGGCGGTGGGCGTACGCGTACTGCCCGGACTTGATCACCTGCTGGCGGGCGATGCGGAAGGCGCTGCCCCGCATGCCGTAGTAGCCCTTGGCAGCCTTGAGAACCTTCTTGTGCTTGGCGCGGTTGGTGACGCCCCGCTTGACTCGTGACATGGAAGAACGCTCCCGTGTTTACTTGGCGACCATGCGCCGGACCATCGGCGCATCGCTCGCGTGGACCTCAGTCAGCTCGCGCAGACGGCGCTTCCGCTTCGGGTCCTTCTTGGTCAGGATGTGGCTGTGGTTGGAGCGCGCGCGGGTGATCCGGCCGGAGGCCTTCACCTTGAAGCGCTTCGCTGCGCCACGGTTGGTCTTGAGCTTGGGCATGACTGCCTCCCCCTCATCACAAAAAGAAGCGAGCGCGCCGCCTGACTAGCGGTACGCGCCCGCAGCGTGGTTCGACACCTTACTTGCCCTTGCGCGGGCTCATCATCATGACCATCAGCCGCCCTTCCATTCGCGGCCGCTGGTCCACGGTACCGACATCGCTGAGCTCTTCCTCGAGCCGGTCCAGCAGGCGCTTGCCGAGCTCTTGGTGCGCCATCTCCCGGCCGCGGAAGCGGATCGTCACCTTCGCCTTGTCGCCTTCCTCGAGGAACCGGCGCAGGTTGCGAAGCTTGACCTGGAAGTCGCCCTCGTCCGTGCCCGGACGGAACTTGACCTCCTTGACCTGAATCTGCTTTTGCTTCTTGCGCGCCGCCTGCTGCTTCTTACTCTGCTCGAACTTGAACTTGCCGTAGTCCATGGCACGGCAGACCGGCGGGTCCGCGTTGCCATCGATTTCCACAAGATCGAGTCCCTCGTTTTCGGCTTGCGCAAGGGCGTCTTCGGTGGGCAGCACGCCGACCTGTTCGCCGTCCGAACCGATCAACCGCACCTGCGGTACCGTGATCTGCTCGTTGATCCGGCGGTTGTCGCCGCCGCCGCCACGCCCGCGTTTCGGTCTCGTTGCGATCCTCTAATCCTCCTGTTCGCGCCCGTGACCCGCGATATCGTTACCAAGCCGCGATACGAGCTCTTCCAGTTCCATGGAGCCGAGGTCGGTGCCGTCGCGGTGGCGGACGGCCACCGTACCGCTTTCCAGCTCCCGGTCCCCAAGAACCAGCATGTAGGGAACCTTCTGCAACGTATGCTCGCGGATTTTATAGCCGATCTTCTCGTTCCTCAAGTCGGCCTCGGCGCGGAAACCGGCTTCGAGCAGCCGTCTCTCCACATCGCGGGCGTAATCGCCCTGGCGGTCGGTGATGTTGAGCACCACCGCCTGGACTGGAGCCAGCCAGGTGGGTAGGGCGCCCCCGTAGTGCTCGATGAGGATGCCGATGAACCGCTCCAGGGAGCCGAGGATGGCCCGGTGGAGCATCACCGGCGTACGCCGCTCGCCGTCGTCATCGACGAACTGTGCCCCCAGCCGGCCCGGCATGGAGAAGTCCACCTGGATGGTGCCCAGTTGCCAGACGCGCTCCAGGCAGTCGCGCAGCGAGAACTCGATCTTCGGCCCGTAGAAGGCCCCTTCGCCGGGCTGCAGGGTATAGTCGAGCCCGTGCGTTTCCAGCGCCGTGGCCAGCGCCGACTCGGCCTTGTCCCAGAGCGCATCGTCGCCGACCCGCTCGTCCGGGCGGGTGGAGAGGGCGATGAGCACATCGTCGAAACCGAAGTCCCGGTAGGCGCGGTAGACCAGATCGATGAAGGTGCGGACCTCCTCCTGGATCTGGTTCTCGGTGCAGAAGATGTGGGCATCGTCCTGGACGAAGCCGCGTACCCGCATGAGCCCGTGCAGCGTGCCCGAGGGCTCGTTGCGGTGGCAGGAGCCGAACTCCGCCAGGCGCAGCGGCAGGTCCCGGTAGCTCTTCAGGCCCTGCTTGAAGACCTCCACGTGGCACGGGCAGTTCATCGGCTTGACCGCGTAGTGCCGCGATTCGGACTCGGTGACGAACATGTTGTCGGCGAACATCGCCCAGTGGCCGGAGCGCTCCCACAGGCTGCGGTCCACCAGCATCGGGGTGTGGATCTCCTGGTAGCCGTTCTCGCGCATCAGCTGGCGGATGTACTCTTGGACCTCCAAGTAGAGGCGCCAGCCGCGCGGGTGCCAGAACACCATCCCCGGCGACTCCTCTTGGACGTGGAAGAGATCCTGGGTCCGGCCCAGCCGCCGGTGGTCGCGCCGCTCGGCCTCGGCCAGGCGGTCCAGGTAGGCCTTGAGCTGCTTGCGGTCCGGCCAGGCGGTGCCGTAAACGCGCTGGAGCATCTCGTTGTTCTGGTCGCCGCGCCAGTAGGCGCCGGCCACCTTGGTCAGCTTGAACGCCTTCAGCCGGCCGGTGCTCGGCACATGGGGGCCGCGGCACAGATCGGCGAAATCGCCCTGGCGATAGACCGTGATGGTCTCGCTCTCGGGCAGGTCGTCGATGATCTGGGCCTTGTACGTCTCGCCCTGCTCAAGGAAAAACTGCCGGGCAGCCGCCCGGTCCCAGACCTCGCGCTCCACGGGCTGGTCGGCCTCAGCCAGCTCGCTCATGCGCTGTTCGATCGCTTCCAGCTCGTCTTCCGAGAGGGAGTGCTCACCGGCGAAGTCGTAGTAGAAGCCGTTGTCCACCGTCGGCCCGATGGTCACCTGCATCTCGGGGTGGATCTGCTTCACCGCCTGGGCCATCAGGTGGGCGGTGGAGTGGCGGATCACGTCGAGCCCGTCCGGGTCGTTGGCGGTGACGATCTCCACGCGCGCATCGTGCTCGATGGGGCGGTCGAGATCGACCAGTTCACCGTCGACACGGCCGACGATGGCGTCCTTGGCCAGCTTGCGGCCGATGGACTCGGCGATCTCGCGGGTGGTGACCGGGTGATCGAACTGCTTGACGGAGCCGTCGGGGAGGGTGATGGCGGGCATGGCTGAGCCTCCACAGTGGTGACCGATACGAGGGGCCACGTGCATGAATGACTGCGCCCGGCGCGATATCCCTGCAGTCAGGGGTCGCGACCGGGCGCAGTGCAGCGTATCTGGTAGGCGCGAGTGGACTCGAACCACCGACCTCCACCATGTCAAGGTGGCGCTCTAACCAGCTGAGCTACGCGCCTGTTGACTACGCTTGGGCATTCTACAGGCTCCCGGACGCATGTCAACAGATCGTGCAACTATCTGAACTTAAAGGATCCTTTTGTTGCCCTGAGCACTGCGTAGGCATAGGGGCAAAGGGGGCGGTCTAGGTCACGTAGCCCCCAAAAACCTTTCTTTTAGTGGGGTTGGGCCCATCTGGGGCCCAAAATGGGCCCGAGCTGAGCCCTGGGCCTTAGGCCGGCCGGCTAGGGCGACTGAAACTGTGAGCACCACCTTAAGAAGGGCCCTCGTCCTCTTCCGAGGCCTCCGGGTCGTCCGGCACGTACTCCACAAGGTCTCCCACCTGGCAGCCGAAGTAGCGGCATAGCCGCTCCAGGACATCGGTCGTGGTGTTGTAGCCCCGTGGGCCAGACATCTTGGACAGCACGGTCCTATTGATCCCTGTCTTTGTGGCGATCTCGCTCAAGGTTATCCGGCGCCCTAGCTCGAACTCTCGGTCCGAGATCCTTTCCCGCAGTCGGAACCTGATCACAGTCCCTCTCCCGGTGTGCTTGTATGACTCTTTAGTGCTTGACAGGCACCAAAGGCGTAGTAAGGTGTTCCCTGTAGGCACAAACGAGGGCTAAGACGATGCAGCAGTATACCTACCTCTCGGCAAGGCAGCTATCCGAGCGCATCCCCTACTGCGCGCGCTACATCAACGAGGTCCTGAGGGATCGCGAGTTCATTGAGGGGGTTCACTACATCCGCCCCTTCAACGGGCGTCGCGTGGTGTACCTGTGGGAGCCGATCGAGGAGCTGATGCTGGGCCCGAGCCAGGTCGCACAGCAGGGGATTCCGATGGTGTCTGGGGGGGATTTGCCATGGCTAGCGTGAGAGAGCGCAAGGGCTACCTGTTCTTCGACTTCAGGTACAAGGGGGTGCGGTGTCGCGAGTACACCCGGCTCAAGGATACCCGCGCCAACCGCAAGCGCATGGAGCAGGTCCTGCGCAAGATCGAGGCGGAGATCGAGCTAGGGACGTTCGACTACGCGGCGTACTTCCCGAGCAGCCCCCGAGCCAACAAGTTCGCGGCGGCGTCGCAGGAGAGTGCTTCCTCGGTGCAGGCCGTCACCGCCGGGCGGACTGCTGAGGCTGGAGAGGAGACGCCGACCTTCTCGACCTTCGTTGAGGAGTGGCTGCACCAGTATGAGGTGACCTGGAAGCCGTCCTATCAGGACAAGGTCCGGGACATCCTCAACAAGCACCTGCTGCCGGCCTTCGGGCAGAAGAGGGTCGGCGACTTCACGAAGGGAGAGCTCCTCGACTATCGCGCCAAGCTCGCCAAAGCACCAAGCGATAGCCAGAGGAGGGCCCTGTCGCCGAGTCGCGTGAACCAGGTCATGGCGCTCTTGCGACAGATCCTTGCGGAAGCCGCCGACCGTTACGAAGTTACCAATCCTGCTGAGGCGATCAAGCCGTTGCGCCAGGGGCGGACCGAGATCGATCCGCTGTCGCTCGAGGAGGTGAAGCGCTTCCTCGAGACGGTCGACGCCACCTACCGGGAGTACTTCCTGGTGCGCTTCTTCACCGGTCTGCGGACCTCGGAGATCGACGGCCTGCGTTGGCGCTACGTCGACTTGGAGCGCAAGCAGATCCATGTCCGCGAGACCCTGGTGAAGGGGCGGCACGCCGAGTCCACCAAGACGACGGCCTCGGAGCGCTACATCGACATGAGCAGCCAGGTCGAGGCCGCCCTGCGCAAGCAGTACGAGCGCACCGGCGGTGACGAGCGGGCCTTCGTCTTCCAGTCCCCCAAGGGCGGGCCGATCCAGTACAACAACCTCTCCAACCGCGTCTGGTATCCCACCCTCGAGGCGGTGGGCCTGCGCCGGCGCCGGCCGTACCAGACCCGGCATACCGCCGCCACGCTCTGGCTCGCCTCGGGCGAGTCGCCGGAGTGGATCGCCCGGCAGATGGGGCATAGCGACACGAAGATGCTCTTCACCGTGTACTCGCGCTACGTGCCGAACCTGACCCGGCGCGACGGCTCGGCGATCGAGCGGCTGCTCGCCGCGGAGCTGGGGCCGGCCGAGACGGCCGGCATGGTCCTGGGCGACGACGATGAGGAGGAGGCCTGATGCGGATGACTCAGCTCCAGGCCCCGGGGTACGAGGCCTATGTGGTGCCGGAGGTGATCGAGCAGATGGCGCAGATCCTGCTCGACACTTTCGCCGGCGAGGATGCGGAGCGCTTGCGGGAAGTCGTAGAGGCGCGACCGGGGCAGCCGCTGCAGGCCGCCGTTGAGGACTGGCTGCTCCGGCAGCTCGACCTGGAGGACCGGGCCGTCGCGGAGGCCCTGTTCCGGCTGCTCGTGGACCGGCTGCAGCGCCGGGTGGAGTCGGTGACGTGACCCTGGTCCTCAGTGCGCCCACCGGGCCCTACGTCACCTGGACGGGCAAGTACCGCGTCGCCTGGGTGGTGCCCCGGGTCGCGCTCCCCGGCCTGCATGCGATCGACCTGGAGGACTGCTCGGGGCGGATCGAGGTCCTATACCGGGCGCCGACGGGTGGGGGTACGACATCCAGGCCGCCCCAGAAGCGGGATGTGGTGCGGGTCACGGTGACCCGCGCCCAGGCCGCCCACGGCGGGTGGTACAACCGCGTGGAGGCGCTCGAGCCGATCGAGACGTACTCGACGCTCCAGCTGCTGCCCCACCGCCTCTGCCCGGAGCCTGGGCTGCTCTGCCGGCTGTACTGCGTGATGCGCAGTGAGGTCGAGCGTCCGGCCCTGTGGCGATTCCTGGACCGGGTCTTCGCCGAGCCTAGGCGGGCGCGGGCGTTCGTCAGGCGCGCGGCGAGCCGGGACTGCCACCACACCGAGCCGGGCGGTCTGCTCCGGCACTCCCTGGAGCTGGTGGAGAAGCTCCGGCTGATCATCCAAGACTGCGACGACTTGACTCGGCAGTGCGTGCTGCTCGGCGCGCTGCTCCACGACCTGGGGAAGGTGGCTCCGGATGTGCTCGGCCGCACGCCCTACTGGCCGCGGGAGCACGCCCTGATGAACAAGCCGCTGCTGGAGAGGGAGCTTTGCCGACTGCGCGAGGAGGACCTCCAGGCGTGGCAGATGCTGCACTTTGTCTTCAGCGTCATCGACGGCAGCGTCGACGGCAGCCGCGTTCCCGAGGCGAAGCTGATCGTCGAGCTAGATCGCTATAGCGCCGGGCTGGATGCCCGTCGCCGTGCCTTCGAGGAGAGCCCGGCGTGGCGCCAGATCGGGGTGCTTCGGCCGGGGGCGGGCGGGCCCGCCCGGATCTTCTACCGACCAGCGCCGGAGGATGCTCGTCTGGGGGAGGGCTGACGGTGGCGAAGTCCAGCAGATAGCGCCAGCGCAAGTACCGCGCCCGGCGCCGGATGGCCCACGGGGGTGCGGGCGAGCGCCGTCTCAATACCTGGGTTCGTAGGGGATGACGAAGCGATCAGTCCCTTGGTAGCTTTAAGGTTATAGCGTTGGGAGGGAACCACGCGCTTAGCGCCAGGGATAAGGGATGCCGGTCCGCGCGAGCTATGAGGAAGGCGGCGAGAGCCTCGTGCTGAGGGTGCCTTCTTACTTCGATTTCAGCGTGCATGAGGCCTTCCGGGCGGCATACGAGGGGGCCGAGGGTGTGCGGCGCTTCGTGGTCGATCTGCACGAGACGGAGTACCTGGACAGCTCGGCGCTCGGGATGCTGCTCCTGCTGAACGAGTTCGCTATCGAGCGGGGCGGCGAGGTGGTCATCCGCCACTGCTGCCACGGGGCGTCCCAGATACTGGAACGTACCAACTTCCTGCGTCTCTTCCAGGTCGAGGACTGACTCGACCCGCCGTTGGTTATCTCTACCGGCGAGGCGAGGGCGCCTGGCACCTCTGGCCATCCCCGAACCCGGTGCGCTTCGAGCCGCCCCGCGTCCAGGCCGCCTTCCTCCGGGCCGTGGTGCAGGACAGCGGCGGCGTCCCGGCGGCCATCGAGGGGATGCTGGAGCAGACCGCCAGCGAGCCGGCGGTGACGCGGGCGAAGGTGCGCGCCTTCGCCTACGAGGCGGGCATGCGCTATTTGGACATGACGCCGGTGCGGTGTTTGTCAAGCTTGATGTCGCTTCGAACGTGATTCACGACGACTCCTCAGTGATGGCGTCGTCGGGTGAGCGCTCCGGGTTTAGCCACACGGCTCCAATCGGCCGCCAGTTACGGGTCGGGCGCTCACCCCAGCGGCCTGGGTTACGGGCCTTAGCTTCCGCGTAGATGGCCTGCCGGCGAGCGAGGATTTCCGGGGCCGGTGTTGCGCTTAGAGATTGAGTCTACGCCACAAGCGCGAGCCGGGTGCCCAAACCATCTGGCGCGGACTCCAACTCATCGATGATATCGCCCGGGTCTACCAAAGGTTCCGGGCAGCAGCGCTCGGCGAGAAGCGACCCCCCTCTAATCACGTCCACACAACTTGTGGGGAGTCACCAGCAGGCTGCTGGCCCGGTCATCTCGTTGGTAAGATAACTTCAACGTGCCCGGACGGCTTGTAGGCGCGCGTGCTGATCGGCTGAGCGGATCGGCCACGACTGGCCTACAGAGTGACCGACGCAGGAGCGTCATGACCATCTATCTCCTCCACACCGCCGACTGGCAGATCGGCAAGGGCTTCGGCCCGATCCCCGGCGACGACGGCGCCGCCTTGCGCAACCAGCGCCTGGAGACCGTGACCACCCTGGCGGAGCTGGCCCGCACGGAGGAGGTGGATGCCGTCCTGGTGGCCGGAGACGTCTTCGATGCCCAGTCCGTCTCGGACCGCACCATCCGGCAGGTCTTCGAGCGGCTCCGTGCCTTCCCGGGGCCCTGGATCCTGCTGCCCGGCAACCACGACGCCGCCGTGGCCGAGAGTGTCTGGGATCGGGCCCGCCGGCTCGGCGCGGTGCCGGAGCACGTCTACCTCGCCACCGAACCCGCTCCCATCCTGCTGGAGGAGGCCGGCCTGGCCGTCCTGCCGGCCCCCTTGCAGCGGCGCCACGAGCCCGCCGATGTGACCGCCTGGCTCGACGCGGCCGAGATCCCCGCTGGCTATACGCCGGTGGGCCTGGCCCACGGCAGCGTCACCGGCTTCCTGCCCGCCGAGGCGGAGGCGGCCAATCCCATCGCCCCGGATCGCGCCGCCACAGCCAACCTGGCCTACCTCGCCCTGGGCGATTGGCACGGCACCCTGCAAGTGGACGAGCGCACCTGGTACGCCGGTACACCGGAGACCGACCGCTTCACCAGCAGCCATCCCAGTAGCGCCCTGCTCGTGACCCTGCCCGGCGACGGCGGCTCCCCCGCGGTGGAGACCCGGGCCACCACCCGCTACCGCTGGCACCGCCTGAGCCAGCCGCTGCACGAGGCCGACGACGTGGTCGCCTTGGGCGATCGCTTGGCCAGCCTGGGCGAGCCCACCACCGACCAGGTCGTGGACCTGACCCTTCGCGGCGCCCTGACCCTGGCCGACAAGGCCGACCTCGACGAGCTTCTCGCCGCCTGGCGGGGGCGTCTGCGGCACCTGCGCGTGGACGATACCGAGCTGACCACTCGCGCCTCGGAGGCCGATCTCGCCGCCCTGGACGGCGCCGGCTTCGTCGCCACCGCCGCGGAGCGCCTGCGGCAGGGGGCCGAGGCCGGCGAGCCCGCGGATGCCACGGCCCTGGAGATGCTCCTGGCCGCCTACCGCCGCCAAGGGGGAGGCTGAGCCGTGCAGCTTCAGCGCGTCCGCGTCACCAACTTCCGCAAGCTCATGGGGCCCGTGGAGATCGCCGAGCTGCCGTCTGGCCTCGCGGTCATCGGCGGCGGCAACGAGGAGGGCAAGTCGACCCTCCTCGAGGCCATCCGCGCCGCACTGTTCGAGAAGCACGGCCTGATGGGGGAAGCCGCCCGCGCCATGCAGCCGCTGGGCGCCGCCGTGGCGCCCGAGGTGGAGCTGGATTTCACCGTGGACGGCACGGAATACCGCCTCTGGAAGCGCTTCGTGAGCAAGCCCGCCGCCGAGCTGCGCGGGGGCGGGCAGGCCTGGGCCGACGACGCGGCCGAGGACCAGCTCCAGGCCCTGCTCGGCTTCCAGCGCCCCGGCAAGGGGGCTAGCAAGCTCGAGCACCACGGCCTGTGGGGCCTGCTGTGGGTATCCCAGGGCGAGACCTTCGAGCCCGTCGTTCCCAATGCCACGGCCCGCGACTCGCTCGCGGGCGTCCTCGACACGGAGGTGGGCGAGGTCCTCGGAGGTGATGTCGGCCCCCGTCTGCTCCAGGAGTTCGCCACGGAGCGCGACCGGTTCTGGACCAAGGCCGGCAAGCCGCGGGGCGAGCTGAAGGAGGCCCGAGCGGCCCAGGAGCGGGCCCGGGCGGCCCGGGAGGCGGCCGAGCAGCGGCTCCACGAGGAGGCCGAGCGCCGCGAGCGGCTGGAGCGGGTGGAGCAGGAGCGCGCACGCATGCGCGCGGAGGGCGTGGTGGCGCAGATGGAAACGCGCCAGCAGGCGGCCGAGGCGCGCCAGCAGGAGCTGGATCAGCGCCGTCGGGCCGTTGACGACGCCGAGCAGCAGGCCAAGCTCGCCGCTACCGAGCGGGCCCAGGCCCAGGAGCGCTGGCAGGGCCGGCAGACCCTGCGCGACGCCGTGGCCGAGCTGGCGGAGCAGGAGGCCGAGTCCGAGGAGACCGTCACCGCCCGCCAGGGGGAGGCCGAGCAGGCCGGTGCCGAGCGGGACCGCCTGGCCCGGGCCCTGGAGGCGGCGGAGACGGCCCTGGACCGCCACCGCGCCCGGGAGCGCCACCTCGAGGGCCTGCGGCGCCGCCAGACGGTGCAGGCCGAGCGTAACCGGGTCGCCGACACCCTGGCCAAGGCCGCCGCGGCGGAGGCCGCGGCGCGGGAGGCCCGCAAGGCCGCCAACGCCCTGGCCGTCACCGACCAGGCCCTCCAGGCCCTGCGCGGCCAGGAGCAGGCCCTCGGCGAGGCCGAGGCCCGCCTGCAGGGCGCGGCCACCCAGATGGAGCTGGCCGTCAACGTGGCCTACCAGGTGACCGGCGAGGCCCAGGGCGACGGCACCGGCTACCGCATCACCGGCGAGGCCGAGGTGATGCTGGACGGGGTCGGGCGGATCCAGGTGCAGGCCGGCGGCGCCGAGCTGCCCGAGCAGAAGGAGCAGGCCCGCCGCGCCCGGCGGGAGCGGGATGCGGCTCTCGATGCGCTGGGCGTGGCCACCCTGGCCGAGGCCGAGGACCAGCTCGCCCGCAAGCAGGCCCACGAGCAGGAGGCCAGCAACCAGGCCCAGCGCCTCGCCGCCCTGGCCCCGGAGGAGACGGGCGGTCTGGCGGGCCTCCGGGAGCGCCTGGACCAGCTCGACGCCGAGCTGGCCGGCCTGCCCACGCCCGCTGAGGATGACCCCGAGGGCGAGGCGCTAGCGGCGGCCTGCGAGCAGGCCCGCCAAGAGCGCGAGGGCGCGGAGACCGCCCGGAACCAGGCGCGCCAGGCCCTCGACGCTCAGCAGCAGACCGTCCAGGCGGCGGACAACCGCCTGACCCAGGCCCGCACCCGCCTGGAGGAGATCCAGCGCAACCGGGCGCGGCACCAGCGCCAGCTCAACGAGGCCCGCGCCGAGGCCGACGACGAGACCCTCGCCCGCGCCCTGAGCGACAAGCAGGGCCAGGAGGAGGCGGCCACGGTGGCGGCCCGGGAGGCGCGGGAGGCCCTCGACGCCCTGGACCCGGAGGCCATCGAGACAGAGGTGACCCACGCCCGGGCCGCCGTGACCAAGGCCAAGGAGCGCGAGCAGGAGCTCGAGCGGGAGGCCGACGGCCTGCGCCGGGCCCTGCGCGAGACGGGCGACGAGGGCCTCAGCGAGCAGGTGGCCGAGCTGGCCCGCGAGGAGGAGGCCGCCGAGCGGCAGGCCGCCGCCGTGGAGCGGGAGGCGGCGGCCGTCTGGCGGGCCGCCGGGGCCCTGGAGGAGGCCGCGCGGGAGGCCCGGCAGGCCTACCTCGCCCCCCTGAACCGCTACCTGGTCCCGTACCTGCGCTACCTGTTCCCCGGTGCCGAGCCCGTGCTGAGCGACACCCTGGCCGTGGAGGGGCTGCAGCGGGGCGGCCAGGCGGAGGCCTTCACCCAGCTCAGCATCGGCGCCCGGGAGCAGGTGGCGGTGCTCACCCGCCTGGCCTTCGCGGACCTGCTCGCCGAGGCCGGCGGCGAGGCGCCCCCAGTGATCCTCGACGACGCCCTGGTCTACGCCGACCAGGAGCGCTTCGACACCATGAAGCACCTCCTCGCCCGCTCGGCCCAGCGGCACCAGGTCCTGGTGCTCACCTGCCGGCCCATGGACTATCTGTCGCTGGGGGCGGTGGAGTTTCGGATGGGGTGATAGTGCAATATCATTGTGCGACTCCGAATGAAGCGGCCCCATGGCCCTTCGGAACCGTTACGGGAAAGCATACGATGATGAGCGAGTTGGAGTCGCAGGGGTTTCGCGTCAGCACCGGTGGTGCTCACGGGGCGCGCTCTATGATGCTGACGGAACTTGAGCAATTACTGGCTAAATTCCCTGAGCGCGAGGTTCCTCCTGAAGCCTACCGTTACGCCATCGAGGAAGAGAATTGCTTAGGCAAAAGGTCCGGTAGGAGCCGTATCCTTACCTGCCGTCACTTGGTTGAGTTATATGCCCTGGATTCATCGGTGCCGCTTTTCCGGGGTCTTCAATTTTTCTGGCAACTGGATCCGGACGGGCACCGGTTGTTAGCTTTGTTGTGTGCCTTTGCCCGCGATGAGGTCTTACGGGCGGGCGCTCCCTTTATTCTTCGCCAGAAACAGGGTGAACGGATTACTACAGAGGATCTTCAAGGCTTTTTATCTGATAATTACCCCGATCGATTCAGTGAGGCGACGCGCAAGTCGGTCGCTCAGAATATTAATGCCACTTTTACCAAGGCCGGCCTTTTGCAGGGTCGGTATCGGAAGATTCGATCAAAGCCGGCCCCTACACCCGGATCTGCTGCTTATGCCCTTTTTATCGGTCATTTAATGGGTGTGCGTGGCGAATTGCTTCTGGAAACGGAGTACGCCCAACTCCTTGATTGCGATACGGAAAAGATAATGGATCTGGCGGAGCAGGCTTCCCGGCGCGGGTGGATGGTGTTCAAGCGCATCGGTCAGGTGATCGAGGTGGGCTTTCCCAAGATTCTGCATCAGGGCGATTAAGAGGAACTCCATGAGCAAGACCCAGCGCCTGATCCAGTCCTACCGGTCCTTTATCGAGCTCCCGTGGCGGGATGACACAGCCGCTGTCCAGCGGGTTATGTTTTGCGTCTATCCGGAGCAGGAAGAGCTAAGGCTGCGGGCTAAAATCGGTGAGTTTGAGCTGGCCACACGAGAGGCTGGTCATGGATGGGCTGAATTCGACCTGACCGATACTTTTCCGCAGTGGATGGCCTCGCAACGGCACAAGGAAAAGTACTTCCGGTCCCCTCACCTTTTGTCCATGCTGCTACCGAGATACCGGTCTTATATCGTAGGACGTTTCGAAGAGTTGCTTAGCGAAGATCTGGCTGACGAAAATGCGGTTATCGCCCTCAAGGGCGTAGGCAGCTTGTTTGGTTTCCTGAAGGTAAAAGAAGTGGTGGATATCTTGGCCCCAAAAGTCGCGGGGCGGTTATTGGTGTTCTTCCCGGGGGGCTATGAAGAGAATAACTACCGGCTGCTGGACGGTTACGACGGCTGGAACTACCACGCCACCCCGATTACCCCGGACCAAGGCAGATAAGGGCGATTCATGGTGATGAAAAACCGGGACATCTATTTAACCGATCCCGCCGAGCGCAAGCTAGCCAACGAAGGCGTCGCCAATGTTAACGACGCCACCACCTCCGAGGCGCTTTCGGTACTCCGCTATGAGCTGGAGACCTTTGTTTGCGACGGCCAATACCGGGAGGGCATGGCCCATATCCTGGACACCTTCCTGAAGAATATTGATAAAGCGGAGCAGCCTGCCGTCTGGGTCAGTGGCTTTTTCGGATCCGGCAAATCTCACTTGGTCAAGGTGCTGCGTACCCTTTGGGTGGACCAAAGCTTCCCCGACGGGGCAGCGGCGCGGGGCGTTACCAACCTGCCTCAAGGGGTCGCCGATCTATTCACCGAATTGAACAATGAGGGTAAACGCCACGGAGGCTTGTTTGCCGCGTCCGGGACCTTGGGGGCCAGCTCGCGGGACAAGAGCGTGCGGTTGGCTCTGCTCGCGGTTATTTTCCGTGCGGCCGGTTTGCCGCCCCAGTACCCCCAGGCCCGTTTCGTCATGTGGCTGAAGTCGGAGGGCATCTACGAGGAAGTCCGCCGCCGGATCGAGGGTGCTGGGCTGGACTGGCAGGAAGAGTTGGACAATCTCTATGTATCCGAGGACCTGCATGAAACGCTGGTTCAGGTGAAGCCCAACATCTTTCCTCAAGCGGAAAGCTGCGCAGAGGTCCTGCTCCATCTCTATCCTAATGTCGATGATGTCTCTAGCGACGAGATGGTTAAGTCCATCAGGCAGGCCTTGGCTGGGGATGGAAAATTTCCTCTGACCCTCATCGTCCTCGATGAGATCCAGCAATATATCGGCGGGGACACCGAGCGCTCCATCGAGGTGCAGGAGGCAGTAGAAGCGTGTTCCAAGCAGTTCGGCGGGAAGCTGATGTTCGTCGGCACAGGTCAAACTGCCATTACGGGTACGAGCAACCTGAAGAAGTTAGAGGGCCGTTTCACCGTCCGCATTGAGCTTTCGGATACGGACGTGGACGCGGTTATCCGGCAGGTCATACTCGCTAAGAGACCCGAGGCCCAGGAAGCGATCCAGCAAACTTTGGAGACGAACCTGGGAGAGATCTCTCGGCACCTGGCCGGTACCGAATTCGAGCATCGGCAATCGGATAAGGAGGTCTTCACGGCCGATTACCCCATCCTGCCGGTACGGCGCCGCTTCTGGGAGCGAGCCCTCCGGGTGCTCGACCAGACCGGTACCGAGAGCCAGCTTCGCAACCAGCTGAGTATGGTCCATAAGGCTATTCAGACCAATCTGGATGAACCACTGGGCACCGTGGTGGCCGGGGATTACCTCTACTTTGATACCGCCGACCGGCTCCTCCAGGCCCGCATCCTGCCCCGGAACGTCCATGATCAGACCCTGTCTTGGTATTACGGTTCTGAAGACGAGCAGCTCAAGGCGAGAGCCTGTGCCCTGGTATTCTTGATCAACAAAGTTGCTTCTGAGGGCCAAGAAACCAATTTGCGGGCAGATGTGGATACTGTCGCTGACCTAATGGTGGAAGAGCTCGGGGAAGGGAGCGGTTCCCTTCGCGCCAAGCTACCGGCGCTCATGGACGATTGCGAGCTCCTGCTGCGTGTCGGGGACGAATATCGTATCCAGACAGAGGAGAGCCAGGCTTGGCAGGATGAGTTTCTAAGGCAGCGTGGCGACCTGAACAGCCAGGCTCATCGCATCCATGCTGAGCGGGACGATCGCCTCCGCCGACGTTTCCAGGAGGCCGTAGGGCGATCTTCGCTGAATCAGGGTGAGGCCAAGGTTCCTCGCGTCCTCCACCCCATTTTCGAATCGGATCTGCCCAAGGACAGCCAAGAAAAGGTCTGTATCTGGGTCCGTAGCGGATGGGTGACGGATGAGAATTCCGTCCTGGCTGATGCGCGCCAGGCGGGGAGCCAGTCTCCGACCGTCTTTGTATTTATCCCCAAGCGGTCTGTGGACGATTTGCATAACCAGCTCATCGACTACAAGGCCGCCCAGGCTACGCTCGACAAGCGGGGAACGCCGGAAGGGCCAGCTGGTACCGAGGCCAAGGCGGCCATGGAGACTACACGCAACCAAGCTGAGACTCGCATCAGCGAGCTCCTCGATGAGGCCCTTTCCGGGGGTCGGGTCTTCCAGGGAGGCGGCAACGAGGTGCTCGGGAACAATCTAGCTGCGGCGGTGGAAGAGGCTGCTCGTAATGCCCTTCAACGGCTCTATCCCAAATTCCACCTGGCCGACCACAAGGGGTGGGATAAGGTCTATGACAAGGCTCGCAAAGGGGTCCCGGATGCCTTGCAGGCCGTGGGGTACGAGGGCGAAGTGGCCAAGAATCCGGTGTGCAAGGAGGTGGTTGCCTATATCGCCGCGGGCAAGAAGGGGGCCGAGATCCGGGCGCACTTTGAGGCGCCCCCTTACGGTTGGCCCCGCGACGCCGTGCACGGCGCCCTCCAGGCGCTGCTGGTGTCCGGCGATATCCGCGCAGAAGACGAAAACGGCCGTGCTGTCGAGCCCGCGGAGCTGAATAGCCAAGCGATCGGTAAGACGCGTTTTAAGGTGGAGGCGACCACCATATCCACCAGCCAGCGACTTCAGATCCGGCAGGTGTTCCAGAAGTTGGGGATGTCGGTGGCCCAAGGTGCCGAAGGCAGCGTCGCCGGAGAGTTCATCCAGCGGCTGAACAACCTGGCCGACAGGGCCGGTGGCGAGCCGCCGTCACCCGAAAGGCCCGATACGGCGTTCCTCGAGGAGATCCGCCTGAGCGCTGGCAACGAGCAACTCCTTGCCATCTATAACCGGCGGGACGAGATCAAGCAGGCCATCGAGGACTGGCGGCAGCGGGGTGAAGCGATTGAGGAGCGCCTCCCCCGTTGGCAGACCTTGGAGAAGTTGGCCCAGCCGGCTAGTGAGCTGCCGGATGGCGAGGCCCTGCTCAGCCAGGTCCAGGCCATCCGCGACCACCGCCGTTTATTGACCGATCCCGATCCCGTCGAGCCGTTGATCGACCGGTTCAGCCAGGCCTTGCGCGAGCGGCTCAATCAACTCGCCGAGCAGTTCACCCAGCGCCACCAGGCCGGCATGGAGCGGCTCGAGCAGGACGAGAGCTGGCAACAGCTGCAGCCGGAGCAGCGCAATCAGCTTCTGGCCCAGCAGCGCCTTACCAATGCGGATTGGCCGGCGATCCAGGTGGGCTCGACAGACGAGATCCTGGAGACCTTGAGGCGCCAGCCCCTAGATGCCCTGAGCGAGCGGGTCGCGGCCCTACCGGCCCGTTTCGAGGAGGTTGCCCAGGAGGCCGCCGAACTCCTGCAGCCGGAAGTGCAAGAGGTGGCTACGCCCAGGCGCACGCTGCAGAGTGAGGCGGAAGTGGACCAGTGGCTCCAGGAGGTGCGTAGCCGTTTGGTGGAAGCCCTGGCCCGCGGGCCCATCCGACCCCGATAGGCACCGCCTCCTTCGGTTCAAGTGACCATGGCTGACGACGACGGAAAACGCCCCGAGAGGAAGTGGATGCAACCCCTGGATCGAGATCTACGCAGCCAGCTGGAAAAGACCATCATACAGGCACGGGAGACCGCCGAGACGGGGGGTCAAGCCGCCCTGGAGCAGCTCGGCGTAGGGGAGGCGGCCCCGTTCCCGCACCTCAGCGAGGCGGAGCGCGAACGCCGCCGGCGGCTTCGTGCCCACGGTCGCCAGCTCGGGGATCACCGCCATCCGCAGAAGGAAACCCAGGAGATCGAGCGCCTGGTGGAGGAGGTGGCCTACGAGCACTGGCATCGCATGCTCTTCGCCCGCTTCTTGGCCGAGAACGACCTACTCATGTACCCGGATCCCGACGAACCGGTGGCCATCACCCTCGAGGAGTGCGAGGACCTGGCCGCCGACGAGGGGGCCCGCAACGGCTGGGAGCTGGCCGCCCGCTACGCCTCCGGCATGCTGCCGCAGATCTTCCGCGCCGACTCCCCTGCGCTGGAGCTGGCCTTGCCGCCGGAGCACGAACAGCGGCTGGAACGGCTGATCGCCGAGCTGCCCCAGGCCGTATTCACCGCCTCCGACGCCCTGGGCTGGGTCTACCAGTTCTGGCAGTCCGCCCGGAAAGACGAAATTAATGCGGCCGAGGTCAAGATCGGCGAGCGGGAGCTGCCCGCCGTTACCCAGCTGTTCACCGAGCCCTACATGGTGGCCTTCCAGCTCGACAACGGCCTGGGTGCTTGGTGGGCGGCGCGGCGCCTGGGTGAGGACGACTTCCGAACTGCGGCCAGTGAGCAGGAGCTGCGAAACAAGGCGGCTCTGCCCGGCGTACCGCTGACCTACCTGCGCTTCGTCCAGCAGGAGGACGGTACTTGGACGCCTGCTGCGGGCACCTTCGACCAATGGCCGGAGAACCTGGCCGAATTTCGAGTCATGGACCCCTGCTGCGGCTCCGGCCACTTCCTGGTGGCCGCCTTCTTCATGCTGGTACCCATGCGCATGGAGCTGGAGGGCCTGGAGGCCCGCCAGGCCGTGGATCGGGTGCTGGCCGAGAACCTGCACGGCCTGGAGATCGACCAGCGCTGCGTGGAGTTGGCCGCCTTTGCCCTGGCGCTGACCGCCTGGCGTTATCCCGAAGCGGGCGGCTATCGGTCCCTCCCCGAGCTAAACCTCGCCTGCAGCGGCCTCTCCGTGGGCGTGGCCAAGGAGGAATGGAAGCAGCTCGCCCCGGACCGCCGGAACCTGCGCATCGGCATGGACTGGCTCCACGAAACCTTCAGCAACGCCCCGGTGCTCGGCAGCCTCATCGACCCGGCCCGCAGCGATGCCGCCAAGGTGGTGGAGTGGTCCGAGCTGGAGCAGACCCTGCAAGAGGCTTTGGCGGCCAATGGGCATAGTGACGAGGAGTTCGAGGCGGGCGTGGCGGCCCAGGGGGTGGCGAGGGCGGCCACGCTGCTGGCGGGGCAATACCACTGGGTGATTACCAATGTGCCTTACCTGCAAAGGGGTAAGCAGTCGGAACGGCTGCGGGACTTTTGCGGGAGCAACTATCCGGCGGCCAAGAACGACTTGGCCACCGTCTTCCTGGAGCGGTGCTTGGCGTTCTGCGGGGAGGAGGGCACCACTAGCCTCGTGCTGCCGCAGAACTGGTTGTTCCTGACGAGCTATAAGAAGCTCCGGGAGAAGCTGCTGAAGCAGGAACGCTGGCTTTTAGTGGCACGGTTGGGGGCAGGGGCGTTTGAGACCATCAGTGGTGAGGTGGTCAAGGGGATACTGCTGACTTTGGGGCGGGGTAGTACCGAATCACAGGATGTAGAAGGGCTTTTTGGCGAGGAAGCCAGCGGGAACTTGATTCGTGGGTTGGATGTGGCCGAAGCGCCTACCGCACGGGACAAAGCAGCGGAGTTGGTTGCGGATGAGGTGAAGGAGGTCGAGCAGAGGGAGCAGTTGGGCAATCCAGATGCTGCAGTTCAATTTGTTGAATATGAACATACAGAGTTCCTTTCAGTAATTGCTTATCCATACCATGGGATCTCCACTACTGATTATGCCTACTTCGGAAAGTGCTATTGGGAACTTCCTGCTAAAACCCGAAAATGGGTTTATCAGCAGACGACAATTCGAGAAACCAAACATTTTTCAGGCAAGAATAATATTCTTTTATGGGAAGAAGGCAGAGGGGCCCTAAAGGCCCGCCAACAGACTAAGGCACCGGTGGTTATTACCGGGCTCGAAGCTTGGGAAAAATGCGGTATAGCAGTAACGCAGATGCGACATTTGCCTGTTACTATATATACGGGCAACGCCTTTGATGATAATACGGCAGTTTTGGTCCCAAAGGAGTCTAAACACTTATTGCCATTATGGTGTTTCTGCTCGTCCCCGGAGTATAATCGAGCAGTTCGAGCTTTAGATCAAACCTTAAAGGTGACATACCCTACCTTGGTAAAGGTCCCCTTCGACCTTGACTACTGGACCAAAGTCGCCGAAGAACAATACCCTAAAGGCCTTCCGTACCCTTACTCTAACGATCCCACCCAATGGATCTTCCACGGCCACCCTTGCGGCTCGGTGGTCTGGGACGAGGAAGCCAAGTGGACTGCTTACGGGGACAAGCGCACCGACGATACGGTTCTCCAGGTGGCCGTCGCCCGCCTCCTGGGCTACCGGTGGCCAGCCGAATATGATCCGGACATGGAGCTGGCGCCGGAGCAGCGGGAGTGGGTGGCGGCTTGCGAGGCGCTCCGCCCCTATACCGATAACGACGGCATCGTCTGCATTCCCCCGGTGGGCGGTGAGGCCGCGGCCGGGGACCGGCTCTTGAACTTGCTCGCCGCCGCCTACGGCGACGACTGGTCCAACGATGTCCTAAGCCGGCTCCTCCAGAGCGTCGACCACGGCGGCAAAACCCTGGAATCCTGGTTGCGGGACAAGTTCTTCGCCCAGCACTGCAAGCTTTTCCAGCAGCGTCCCTTCATCTGGCACCTCTGGGACGGCCTCAAAGACGGCTTCTCCGTCCTGGTAAACTACCACAAGCTCGGCTACAAGAACCTCGAGACACTGACCTACACCTACCTGGGCGACTGGATCGCCCGCCAAAAGCAGGATCAGGATCAGGGCGTTGATGGGGCCGGAGAGCGCCTTGCGGCGGCGGAGCAGCTCCAGAAGCGCCTGGAGCTGATTCTGGAAGGCGAAGCCCCCTACGACATCTTCGTCCGCTGGAAGCCGCTCGGAGAGCAGCCCATCGGCTGGAATCCGGACCTCAACGATGGCGTTCGCCTCAACATCCGACCCTTCATGACAGTGGAAGATGTCCGGAAAAAGGGCGCCGGCATCCTGCGTGATAAGCCCAACATCAACTGGAAAAAGGACCGGGGCCGGGACGTGGAGTCCGCCCCCTGGTACCACTTGGGACCGCAATACGGGGGCAAAGAGGGTGACCGCATCAACGACCACCACCTGAGCCTGGCCGACAAGCAGGCGGCCCGAAAACAGGCGGAAAAGGGGGAAGCGACATGAGCGGTTACCGAAACGCGGACAGTCGTTGGCACCAGGAGGTCCCCGGGGCCCGCTGGTTCAAGGCCGACCTCCACCTGCATACCATTGATGACCATCCGGGTGGGCTCGCGAAATGGCCAGATGGGCTGAACGCGGATCCCGGTAATCCGGAAGCCCTCCAGGCTTATGCCCGCCGTTATCTGCAAGCGGCCATTGCCAACAAGATTCATGTACTGGGGGTTACGCCGCATTCCCCCCGAGCGGGTAGTGGCTCGGATGCGAGCGCCGTGTGGCGGATCTTGGAGGAGTGGGGATCCGGCTCCGATGATGACGGCGTAGCTTTCCGCGACAAAATCTATGCTGTTTTTCCAGGTTTCGAGCCGAGCTTCAAGGACGGAAAAAAGGGGTTGCATCTTCTGTTCTTGTTCGACCCGGAAATCGGGCGCGATCGGTATCTGAGGCTGTTTGATGTCCTGATGGGGGGTGCCTCCCCGTGGGACGGGACTAGCCTGCGGGTTTCTAGCAATACAGCGAAGGACGGCTTCAACAACCTTAGAGATTTTGTTGAGCGGGAATGTGGTCAGCGGGAGGATGGTTCATATCTCTGGCATTATCTGGTCCTTGCCCCCCATATCGATAACGAAACGGGTTTGCTAGGTGCTAAGAAGGGAGAGATTTTAAAACTCTTTGAGCACGAAGAGGTTCGGGGCCTTGAGCTTGGGGACAATAAACTTCCCCAAGAAACCGTGGATGGTAGGCACTGGCTGGTACAGGGAATGGAGGACCATCGCCAAGCCTTCTGCCACAACAGCGACGCCTATACGGTCGACCGAATCGGGGAACGCCATACCTGGCTAAAGCTGGCCTCCCCGACGATTGAGGCCCTGCGCCAGGCGTTTATCGCCAGTGAATCCCGCGTCCGGATCGGCTTCGAGCGGGATGAATCCGGCGAGCTTCGCCCCCTTGCCAATCCCCCTGATGTGACGACGAGCGAACGACCGTGGCTGCGCTCGGTCACCGTGCACGGGTCGGCCTCATTCTTCGGGGCCGAGGGCGAAGAGGCCGTTTTCGAATTTAGCCCCGACCTAACCTGCATCATTGGCGGCAGCATGACGGGAAAGAGCACCCTGCTCGATGGTTTGCGAGCCCATGTGGATGCCCCTCTGCCGCACTATGAAAGCCTTCGTAAGCAGGTGGAAGGAGGTGGGCAGCGTCTCCGGGCCGGCTCCGCGGAAGTAAGCCTGGATTGTCCGGGCCAGGATCGCACCCGTCCCCTGCACGAGCAGTGGCCGGCGGTTTTCTACACCCAGAACGAGCTGCAGCGCCTCGCCGACCAGCCGGATTCTGTGGAAGATATTCTGGCCCGGTTGGTTCCCAGGGAAGCCCAAAGCATCCGAGAGCGGGAAAAACGCCTCCGTAGTATAGACGACGAGGCCAAGCGGCTGGCCAACCAGTTGAATGGGCTGGATGAGGAGCAGGCGGAGGCCCAGCAGGCCTTCGAGCGGGCTCAGGGGGCGCAAAAGGAACTGGAGGCCTTTTCCGAGGCCGGGGTGGAGGATCTTCATGCCGTCTCCCAGCGACGCCAGCAGTGGCAGGAGGCCCTGCGAGGCGGGGAGGACGTCCAGGCCAAGTTGGGCTCGCTGGTGGAGGAAGCCCGAGGCCTCGAGCTGCCCGAGACAGACGAGGCGCTGGTCCGTCACCTACAGGAACAGGGAGCGGATCCCCAGGAAAGCGGACGCCGCTGGCAAGCTATCCAGCATAGTCTGCATGCCCTGCGGCAGGAGCTGGAAGCCTGGCGCGAGGGAACCGGAAACGTCGTGCAGGCGTTGGAGGCTCGCGAAAAGGAGCTTCGGACCTCCGTGGAACGGGCCTTGGCCGAACAAGGGTTCAATGCCAGCCGTATCCAGGAGTTCACGTCCCTTAACCGGCAGGCTTCGCTCCTGGAGAGCTACCGGGACAACCTCCGGAAGGTCCAGCAAAAGTGCCAGAATGCGGAAGCCAGCTTCCGGAGCCTGTTGGCGGAGCGCCAGGATGTCGTGCGCGAGCAGCGGGAGGCCTTCGACCGGGTCATGGCTCGCATTGCCATCGATTTCGAGGGCCGTATCCGGGCGCGGCGGATCGAAAATGGTCGCAGTGAGCCATTGGACAGGTTTCTTCAGGGCCTCAAGCAAAAAGGAATT
Organism: Halorhodospira halophila; assembly: GCF_016653405.1. NCBI lineage: Bacteria > Pseudomonadati > Pseudomonadota > Gammaproteobacteria > Chromatiales > Ectothiorhodospiraceae > Halorhodospira > Halorhodospira halophila. The sequence goes on along the minus strand of NZ_NHSN01000008.1, from coordinate 2,270 downwards.
AGCCGGTGGTGGAATGGGCTCGCTGAGGAAGCCCGCCCTTCGCCGGACGGGCTGGTCCGGGCTTTGGCGGAAGATCGGCTGGCTGATTGGGGGATGTCTTCCTCGGTGCAGGAAAGCTTCCGGGAGCAGATGACGCCAGGGAAGAAACGGGAACTGGAGGCTCTGCGCAATCCGGACCGGTATGTCCTTGAGCACCAAGTGGAGGGCTCGGAAGGGGAATACCGTCGCCTGGAAATGCTGTCGGGTGGCCGCCGCGTCAGTGTGCTCCTCTCCCTCCTGCTCAAGACCGCCGACGAGCGGCCCCTGGTGATCGATCAGCCGGAGGATCAGCTCGACAACCGCTTCCTGTTCGAGGATGTCCTTCCGGCTCTTCGGAGCCTCAAGGGGCAGCGGCAGATCATCGTGGCCACCCACAACGCCAACATCGTGGTGAACGGGGATGCCGACCAAGTGATCCAGCTTGAAGCCAGCGGCAGTCACGGTCGGGTGGCCTGCGCCGGGGCCATCGAGGAACCGGAAGTGCGCGATGCCATTGTGCGGACCGTGGATGGTGGGGATGAGGCCTTTCGGCTGCGCCGCCTGAAATACGGGTTCTAGGGAGTGCCTATGGACTGGATGGACATCCTGGAGCGGATCGAAGGCGGCGAAGAGTCCAAGTTGCAATGTAGCCGAGAGGCCTGGGCTTGGATGCGGCCTGACCAATAGCGGGCAGGAATAACCGAACCTACTGATACCGAAGGGCAGGTTCGTATGAGCAAAAAGATCAGTGGGGCGGAGTACCCACTTGCGAAAATTTTCAGCGCCGAGTTCCAGTACGAGATCCCGGCGTACCAGCGCCCCTATGCCTGGACTGACGACGAAACCCTGGAGCTTTTCGACGACCTTTACGAGTTCCATCGGACCGAAGCAGAAGACGACTATTTCCTGGGCAGCATTGTGCTGATCAAGCAGGAGGCCGAACCCCAAGCCCAGGTTATCGACGGCCAGCAGCGCCTGACTACCCTCACAATCCTCCTGGCCGCTATCGCTTCGAAGATTTCGGGTGAGCTACGGTCAACCGTTCTCCAATATATCCAGGAACCGGGCAATCCTCTGGAGGGGCTTGAGCCCAAGCCCAGGCTCAGCTTGCGACCGCGGGATCAGGCGTTTTTTGGCAAATATGTGCAGCAATTAGATTTCGAAGGTCTGGAGAGTTTGGACCAAACCTCCCTGGATAATGAAGCCCAGCAGAACATTCAGGTCAATAGCCGGTTGTTATTGAGGCGTCTGGAGATTCGGTTTGGTGAGGGCTCCGAATCCCTGAAACAATTTGCTAGTTTCTTACTTCAGCGTTGCTATTTAGTGGCGGTTTCCACGCCAAACCAAAAATCGGCCTTCCGTGTCTTTTCAGTCATGAACAACCGGGGGCTGGATCTGCAGCCAACGGATATCGTCAAGGCCCAGATAATTGGCCAGCTGCCGGAAGCGGAGCAGGCGGACTACACGGATCGCTGGGAGGCAATGGAGGCCAAGGTCGGCCGGGCTGGTTTCAATGACCTTTTTGCCTATACCCGGATGATTTTTGCCAAGAGCAAGGCCAAGAAGACCTTGCTTGAGGAGTTCCGGGACCAGGTTCAGAGTCAGATGAGTTCTCCGTCTAAGCTCATTGAAGACGTTCTGGAGCCCTACTCCGAGGCCCAGTTCATCACTCGGCATTGCAATTATTCGGCGGAAAGCAATGCGGAAGGGGTGAATACCTATCTTCGATGGCTCAACCGCATCGACAACTCTGATTGGGTCCCGCCCGCCATCCTGTTCCTTTCCCGATTTCGGCACGAACCCGAATATGCGCTGTGGTTCTTTCAGCGGCTGGAGCGCTTGGCTGCCTACATGCACATTTGTGCCCGCAATATTAACCAGCGGATCGAACGCTATGCAGAGCTCCTTGCCGCGTTGGAAGGGGAGCACGGGCCCAGAAATCCGGTGCAGGCAGTGGAACTGACAGATTATGAAAAGGCCAGCATGCGATGGGCTCTGAATGGTGAAATCTATAGGTTGACCGCACGCCGGCGGAATTATTTGCTTCTCCGTCTTGATTCCTTCCTTTCCGACGGGGCTGCCTCCTACGAGCCCAGCATTCTTACCATCGAGCATGTCCTGCCCCCCCAAGTTAAACAGGTAACGGCCGGTTGAGCCCGGGTACTAGCGGCGGCTCTCTTTGCGCGTCAGAGACTTATTGCGCGCCACACCGTGAGAGGCTGTAGTGCCAAACATCATTCGCAAGGGTTTGC
>NZ_NHSN01000007.1 GCF_016653405.1 Halorhodospira halophila | reverse complement strand
ACGCTGCGTCAGATCCAGCGCCACACCGTGCGCATCGGTGGCCGCGACTTCGAGGGCGTGACCAAGCCATCACCGGAGCAACTGGAGCTGTTCAAAGACGTCGGCATCGAGGTCCCGAAACGGCCCGTCTGAAGGCCTGTTGTGGCATTTTTCGCTTACGAGGTGTAAGCAAAACGGGAAGTTACGCGATTAGCTGACGAACTTCGGGGCGCGAGCACCTTGAGGTGCTGACCCGGATCCTGGCCGCACGCAGCCAGCTCCACCGGGGTGTGGAGGTGCTGCGGCTGCTGCTCTTCGAGCACGAGATGGATGTCCAGGCCCGCGATGCGGATGACCAGCAGGGGGTTGGCGCCGCGCGGGCGGTGCTCCGGCAGCTTGGCTGGTAGCCAGGGCCGGTGGCCCTGACCACGAAGCCGCGGGTGTTACCTCGGCATGATGGGGATGGGCCGCACGCGGCGCGGATCCGGGCCCCACTCATTCTTATCGCGGATCCCCGGTCGCGTGGCGAGGAACCCCACGATGAGCCAGCCGAGCACCGGGAGCAGGAGCAGCAAAGCCCAGAAACCGTTGCGGTCGATGTCATGCATACGGCGGACCGTGACGGCGAAGCCGGGCAGCAGCATCGCCAGTCCGAACAGGGTGCTTGCACGCAAGGGCTGGATGGGGAGAATGAATTCAAAAAGAAGAATCAGCAGATACAGCGCAACCGCCCAGCCCCAGAATCGCCAGAATTCCCGCCGGTGGGAGCGCCACCCGAAATCGAAGCTTTTGTTTAATGCGGCGAAAAACCATCGCATATGTATTGTACCAATGTGGCTTGCCGGAGAGGCCGTTGTGACAGCCTGAGCATGGGGGGAATGATAACTCTCAATAATACCGAGCTTTGGACCGCGGGGCGTGAACTGGAACTGAACGGGCCGGCATCCGGGCTCCGCAGGCGGATGTTTTCCGTGGCGTGAGGGATACAAATCAGCCGCTTGTGCCCACTGCGTGGCCTGCCACAGCGCCTATCGCTTTGAGTGAGGCGCCCCCGTTGATCAGAAGAGCCGGCCCTGGTGGTCGTCCGGTTTCGGGCGCCTTCGTCGGCTGGGGGCGGGGCGGCGGCTGCCGTGGGCCTGCTGGATGGCATCCGCCTCACGATGGGCGGCAGGGTCTCGGCGGATGGCGCGAAAACGCTCGCGGGCGTGCCGGGCGGCCTGCTGGTGATCCACGACCGGCGCCGGGTAGTCACGGCCGATCCAACACCCCGTGGCCCGCTGCACCGAGGTGGGCATATGCCACGGCTCGTGGAGCCAGCGATCGGGTACGTGGGCCAGCTCCGGCAACCACTGCCGGATGAAGGTGCCCGCAGGGTCCTGCTCCTGGCTCTGCTTGACCGGGTTGTAGATGCGCAGGGTGTTGATCCCCGTCGTCCCGGACTGCATCTGCATCTGGCAGCAGTGGATGCCCACCTCGTAGTCCGTGAATTGTCGCGCCAGGAAGGGCGAGGTCCGTTTCCAGTCCAGCCACAGGTGGTAGCTGGCGAAGGCAACCACCATCGCGCGCATGCGGAAGTTCAGCCAGCCCCGGGCGTTGAGCTGGCGCATGCAGGCATCCACCAGCGGAAACCCGGTGGCGCCGCGGCACCAGGCCTCGAATCGCGCCGGGTCGAACTCTGCCTCGCGGAGCCCGTCGCAGGCGCGCTGCATGTTCTCGTGCTCGAAGCGCGGCTCCGATTCGAGTTTCTGCATGAAGTGGCAATGCCAGTGCAGTCGCTCCTCGAAGCCCTTCAGGGAGCGCAGCCACTGACCGCGTTCGGCGGAGCGGGGTTGCTCGCGCAGCGCCGCGCGTCGGGCACGGGTGGCGTGGACCACCTCGCGCAGGCCGCGGACCACCCCGTGCTGTCGGTACTCCAGCCAGGGGATGCCGGTAGCTTTGAGGTAGGCGGCAACGCGGCGGTCGCGGGCGTAGGTCCAGCCGTTACCGGTCTCCTGGTGCGCGTGGACGGCGGCGATCGTGTAGTGCTGCTGCAGCTCCGCCAGTACCTCGCAGAGATCCCCGCGGCGGACCACCAGCGGCTGGCCGAGGGTGGCCAGCGCCTTGCGAAGATCCTTCAGGCTCGCCCGCACGAAGTGCCACTGCCGAGCGGAGGCATCGGGCTGGCGCCAGAGCTCCGGCTCCACCACGTACAGAGGCAGGACCACGCCGCGACGTGCGGCCTCGGTGAGCGGGGCGTGATCGTGGATGCGCAGGTCGCGCTTGAACCAAACCAGCTGAACCTCGGTTGCCACGGCACCTCCGCACGGATGTCCTGGGGTGGGGTTGGCCCGGCCGCGCGCGGGCTGCCCGCGATCCCGCTCGACGCTACGGGGCCTGCGCCACTATCTGAACGACGTGGGCCAGGCCGCTGTGGTAGCGCCCCTCCTCGACCCGGCGCTCGATCTCCTGACCGACCAGCAACTCCAGGCCCAGCAACTCGGCGCGCAGGCCCGCCAGGTCCATCATCATCTCCGCCGTCGGTGGTCCGCCGGTGCCGTAGGCCAGCTGCCGCGGTGTATAGGCCTCGAGCAGGAAGAGGCCTCCCGGGCGCAGACCGTTTGCGGCGCGTCGATGTACCTCGCGGCGGATGTCGGGGGGCAGGTGGCCGAAGATCGACACGATCCCCGCCCACGCCTCGGGCTCGATGGGGTGGTTGGCCAGATCCGCGTGGACGGTTTCGATCTCCACGCCGCGCTCAGCCGCGAGCCGGCGTGCCTTTTCCAGCCCCACGGCAGAGCCGTCCACTGCGGTAACGGCGTGGCCGCGCTCGGCCAGCCAGACCGCGTTGCGCCCCTCGCCCTCGGCCAGGAAGAGCACCGGGCCGTCGGGGATGCGCCAGGCCTCACTGGCGAAGAATGTGTTTGGCTGCGTGCCGTAGGCGTACTCGTCGGGGTCTGCGTAACGTTCGTCCCACATGTTTGCGCTTGCGCCTTTACCGGATCCGTCCATCCGGGACGCTACCCGGGTCGGGACGCGGCGTCCATGGCGCGGTTAATGAGGGCTCCACGACTCACTCTCCCTCGTGCACGGAGTTACGCCGAGCCGTGGCGAACCAACCCACCCCCAACATCGAGTGGCGCTGGGTGCTCGTGGCTTACTTGGGCGATCAAGCGCGGGCCGGGGCCATCGACTGGCTCGACGCGGAGCGCCGCCTCGATGATGCCGCGGCGGCTGTGGATGCCAACACGCAAAAGGCACAGGCAGCCCGTATCGCGCAGGTGCCGCGACTGGTCTACGAGGATCCGGATGGGGAGGTGCGCTCCCTAACCGGTGGTGGTCCCCATGAGGTCCGCCAACTCGAGGAACTCGCCGCCGAAATGCCGTAGCGGGGCCCTCAATGGAACTCAAGGACGCCGCGCCCCCCAGCTTCCTGGGGGCGTCCTGGCTCGTCTAAAGGCTCCATGAAGGGGCGGACTGCAGAACTCAGTGCCGTGTAGACTGACGCAATACTCACTGTTTGCACGGGGAATCCATGGCTCTGTTTCACAAAATCTTGATCGCCAATCGCGGCGAGATCGCCATTCGGGTGATGCGTGCGGCGAATGAGCTTGGCAAGCGTACCGTCGCCGTCTACGCCCAGGAGGATAAGCTCGGGCTCCACCGCTTCAAGGCGGACGAGGCCTATCAGATTGGCCAGGGCATGGGGCCGGTCGAGGCCTACCTCTCCATCGACGAGGTCATCCGGGTCGCGAAGATGGCCGGGGCGGACGCCGTTCACCCTGGTTACGGGCTGCTCTCGGAGAACCCTGAGTTGGTCGACGCCTGCGAGCGCGCCGGTATCACCTTTATCGGGCCGCGGGCGGAGACGATGCGCGAGCTTGGGGACAAGGCGAGCGCACGGCGGGTGGCCATCGCTGCCGGTGTTCCGGTGATCCCCGCCTCCGAGGTGCTTGGAGAGGATATGGCGGCTGCCCGGCGCTGGGCGGACGAGATCGGCTACCCGCTGATGCTCAAGGCCTCCTGGGGTGGCGGTGGACGCGGCATGCGACCGATCCACGGCCCCGAAGAGCTGGAAGCGAAAGTCCTGGAGGGGCGGCGCGAGGCGGAAGCGGCCTTCGGCAGTGGCGAAGGGTATCTCGAGAAGGTGATCGAGCGGGCCCGCCACGTCGAGGTGCAGGTGCTGGGCGATACCCACGGCGACCTCTACCACCTCTTCGAGCGCGACTGCACGGTGCAACGGCGCAACCAGAAGGTGGTGGAACGCGCACCGGCGCCGTACCTGACCCCGGAGCAGCGCGCCGAGGTCTGTGAGCTGGGGCTCAAGGTCGCCCGTCATGTGGGTTACCGGAATGCGGGTACGGTCGAGTTCCTCATGGACATGGAGACCGGTGCCTTCCACTTCATTGAGGTCAACCCGCGCATCCAGGTCGAGCACACCGTGACCGAGGAGGTTACGGGGATCGACATCGTCAAGGCGCAGATCCGAATCGCCGAAGGCGAGCACCTGGATACGGCCACGGGCAAGGCCGACCAGGGCGAGATCTGGCTCAACGGTCACGCCATGCAGTGCCGGGTCACCACGGAGGATCCGCAGAACAACTTCATCCCGGACTACGGCCGCATCACGGCCTACCGTTCGGCGACCGGCATGGGGATCCGGCTCGATGGCGGCACGGCCTACGCCGGCGGGGTCATCACCCGCTACTACGACTCGCTGTTGGTGAAGGTAACGGCCTGGGCGCCCACACCGGCGGAGACGATTACGCGGATGGATCGCGCCCTGCGCGAATTCCGCATCCGTGGCGTCTCCACCAACATCCCGTTCGTGGAGAATCTGATCAAGCACCCGGTGTTCCTCGAAAACACCTACACCACGCGCTTTATCGACAACACGCCGGAGCTCTTCGCGTTCGACAAGCGCCGGGACCGGGCCACCCGGCTGCTGACCTATCTGGCCGAGATCACCGTCAACGGCCACCCGGAGGTCCTCGATCGGCCCCGGCCGGCGGCTGGGCTGCCCCTGCCGGTGCCGCCCGCCCCGCGGGGTGAGCCGGTGCCGGGCACCCGCAACCTGCTGGAAGAGCAGGGGCCGCAGGCGGTGGCCGATTGGTTGGCGGGTCGCAAGGAGTTGCTGCTCACCGATACCACCATGCGCGATGCCCACCAGTCGCTGCTGGCAACCCGCATGCGCACCTTCGATATGGCTCGGGTAGCGCCGGCGTATGCGGCCAATCTGCCGCAGCTGTTCAGCGTCGAGTGCTGGGGCGGAGCCACCTTCGACGTCGCCTATCGCTTCCTGCAGGAGTGCCCCTGGCAGCGGCTGCGGCAGATCCGGGAGGCGATGCCGAACGTGATGACGCAGATGCTGCTGCGCGGTTCCAACGGCGTGGGCTACACCAACTATCCGGACAACGTGGTGCGCGCCTTTGTCCACCAGGCCGCCGAGAGCGGCGTCGACGTCTTCCGCGTCTTCGACAGCCTCAACTGGGTCGAGAACATGCGCCAGGCGATGGACGCGGTGCTAGAAAGTGGCAAGGTGTGTGAGGGGACCATCTGCTACACCGGCGATATCCTCGACCCGGGCCGCGCCAAGTACGACCTCAAGTACTACGTGGCGATGGGCAAGGCGTTGCGCGATGCCGGTGCCCACATCCTTGGGGTGAAGGATATGGCCGGGTTGCTCAAGCCGGCGGCGGCACGGGTGCTGTTCCGGGCGCTCAAGGAGGAGGTGGGGCTGCCGATCCACTTCCACACCCACGACACGAGTGGCATTGCCGGTGCCACCATCCTCGCCGCGGCCGATGCCGGCGTCGATGTGGCCGACGTGGCCATGGATGCCTTCTCGGGCAACACCTCGCAACCGGTCCTGGGCTCCATCGTCGAGGCGCTGCGGCATACGGAGCGGGACACCGGGATCGACATGGCGGATGTCCGTGCCATCTCCAATTACTGGGAGCAGGTGCGGGCCCACTACGCCGCCTTCGAGACCGGCCAGCAGTCACCGTCGTCCGAGGTCTACCTCCACGAGATGCCGGGTGGGCAGTTCACCAACCTCAAGGCGCAGGCCCGCTCGCTGGGGTTGGAGGAGCGCTGGCACGAGGTGGCGCAGGCCTACGCCGACGCGAACGAGATCTTCGGCGACATCGTGAAGGTCACCCCCTCCTCCAAGGTGGTGGGTGATATGGCTCTGATGATGGTGAGCCAGGGCCTGACCCGCGAGCAGGTCGAGGACCCGGCCGTGGAGGTGAGCTTCCCGGATTCGGTCATCGACATGCTGCGCGGCAACCTCGGGCAGCCGCCCGGCGGTTGGCCGCAGGGTATCCAGCAGAAAGTGCTCAAAGGGGAGCAGCCGCTGCAGGATCGCCCCGGCAAGTACCTCGAGCCCCTCGATCTGGAAACAGCCCGGCAACAGGTCAGCGACGCGCTCGACGGCGCCGAAATCGACGACGAGCACCTCCATGGCTACTTGATGTACCCGAAGGTCTTCACCGAGTACATTCGGCGTCGCGAACGCTTTGGTCCCGTGAGCGCTCTGCCAACGCGCAACTTCTTCTACGGCATGGAGCCGGAGGAGGAGATCAGCGTTGACATCGACCACGGCAAGACCCTGGAGATCCGGCTGATGACCGTCAGCGAGCCGGGTGACGACGGGGAGCGCCGCGTTTTCTTCGAGCTCAACGGCCAGCCCCGGACCGTTCGAGTGGCGGACAGCAAGGCCAAGGCGAACGTGGTGCAGGCCCCCAAGGCCGAGTCGGGCAATCCCGCCCATGTGGGCGCTCCCACGCCCGGTGTGGTGGTCTCGGTGGCCGCAACACCGGGGCAGCATGTCCAGGCCGGTGATCTGCTGCTGACCATTGAGGCGATGAAGATGGAGATGGCGCTGCAAGCCGAGCGCGATGGCGAGATCAAAGCCGTACACGTTCAGCCCGGCAGCCAGATCGAGGCCAAGGACCTGCTGATCGAGTTCGCAGCCTAGGGGGCAGTCAACACCGCGAAGGTCTTCTGGTTGACGGGGCACCAGCCGCTGTCATCGGTGAGGGTCTGGAGTTACCCCGCTGCCGTGGACGGTTTTCGGCTTTCTGGCGTTACCTCGCTACCGAGGACGGTTTTTAGCTGGTTTCGTCGCTGCGTTTCCGGCGGGGCAGGGATCTGAGGCTACTGCTACACTCCGTGTGGTGTTTGTGTTCTGTTAATGTCTCGCTCTACTCGGTCACCAGGGAGCTAACGAATGTCAAGGATGAGGCGCCGGATGTCCGGTATCGGAGGCGAGGCATGACCGACGAACAGGCCAGTGGACAGGCTGGCTGCGGAGAGAACCAGCTGGGCCCGCTCGCGGCAAGCTCGGCGTGCTACGCCGCTGCCTCCGGGGCTGCGCTTGGTGGAGATGCACCGACGCACCCCGCACGCCCGGCGCCGGGGCGCTCTGCCGGCAGCGCGCAACTGCCGTCGAAGCGGGTAGCACTCGTGGGCCGCGCCGATATCCAGTCGCGCCTGCTGCGCGAGTTGATCGAGCACAGTGGTGTCTGCCGGGCCGAGTTGATCGAGCCGGCCTCGCTGGACGCGGCCATAGCCGGCGGTGATCGGGATCTGTTCCTGGTTCCGTGGCGCTGCCTTGGAGAAGAGCAGCCTTCGACGTCTACTTGGGAGGCGGCGGGGCTCGCGGCCTGCAGCCGGGTGGCCCTGCTCGATGTCCCGGGTCCGGAGGACGTAGCGCCGCTGCTCGGGTGCCCCGGCCTCGTGGGCGTGTTCACCGCGGACACGTCGCCGGAGATCCTCCTCCGAGGGGTCGATGCCATGCTCGATGGCGAGATCTGGCTGCCGCGCCGCGCGCTCAGCGCCTGGATCGCGGCGGAGCGGTGCCGACCCGCCACAGCGGGGGTGGCATCGGGCGGGGTGCTCGATGCGCTTACGGCCCGCGAGCGTGCGGTGCTCCATGCCCTCGCGGAAGGGGCGCCGAACAAGACCATCGCCCACCGGCTCTGCGTCAGTGTCCATACCGTCAAGGCCCAGCTGAACGCGCTCTACCGCAAGCTGCGGGTCGCCAACCGGGTCGAGGCGGCCATCTGGGCGTGCCGCTGGCTGGACGCCCTACCCGAAAGTCGTAGACTAGAGTCGGATCTCCCACCTTTCTACTAGCGCGCGCCTGGCCGGAGCCGTCCGTGATCTAGACCCTTGGTCGGTACTCCGGCGCAGCCCCGCGCGCTACCTTACCTGGTATCCGGGTTCCGACGGGTAACCCGCAAGAACGCCTGCTAGCCAGGTAGTGCACCCGAAGAGGCCATCGCCGAGGAAGGATGCCCTATGCCCGCGTCCGGCAACGATATGGTGTATGAGGTGACCGTCGCGGAGGTCTGCCTGCTCTGTAAGCCGTGGCTGCAGAACCGGCTGCTGGCGGAGCATCTCGACCAACAGTTGCCCCCTGAGTGCCGGATGGCGGATGACGCTCACCTGGAGCATCTCCTCGATGATGGGGCCGCCCGGCTCCTGTTGCTGGACGTGGCCTCGAGTGCTCACGCCCTGGACCGGGCATCCGGGATGGAAGAGGCCGGTGCCCCGGGGGCGGGGCCCGGTGTGGCGCTGCTGAATGTGCCTCCTGGCGTCGAGCTCGGACGCTACCTAGCGCATAGCCGGATCCTGGGCGTCTTCCCGGAGGGTACGGGGCCGGATCAGCTGGTCCGCGGGGTGCAGGCCATGCTCCACGGCGAGCTGTGGTTCCCGCGGGAGGCCTTGAACGAGTATCTGCTGCAGCTGCGCAGGGAGGGCACCACTCCGGCCGCGGCAACCGCTGCGATGCCCGAGGCGGGTGACGCCGCGGAGCGCGAGCGGCTGGATGGGCTCACCGCCAAAGAGCGAGAGGTCCTGGGTGCGCTGGGCGAGGGCGCGACCAACGAGGCCATCGGGCGGGAGCTGGGCATGAGCGTGTGCACGGTCAAGACGCACCTCTACAGCATCTACCGCAAGCTCGGTGTCGCCAACCGGACGGCCGCGGCCCTGATCGGGTGGCGGTACCTGAGTGGGGCGCGGTCCGGGCAGGGGGCGGGATAGTGTCCGGAAGCCGCCTTCCGCGCGGGATGGAGCGGACTCCTACCAATGGCTATCGAGGTGGGGGATACATCATGGAGCTATGGCCGATTCGCGTAGGGCTGCCCCGAGGCTAGCCTGACTCGGACGCCAGCAAGCCGGTTCGGCGGCGCGCGCGGCGCAGGAGCGTACCGCGGCGGGATCCCGGCAACGGGTCCCTGAGCGGTCCATCAGGCAACTCAACATTCGTGTTGATGTAAAAGGGGATCAAGTCATGAAGAAAATTGCAGCGGGCGCAACCACGCTCGTGGCTCTCGGGATGGCCCTTCCGGCTGCGGCGGAGGACGCGGTGGTCGAAATCGATGTGACAGTCGAGGAGATCGCGGTCCTCGACGTCATTAGGTCACAAGGCTCGATGGTCATCGACGATGACTCGGATACGTTCATGGGCACCCCCTCGTCGGACGGTAGCGTGTTCAGTGGCGGCGACCTCGCTGTCATTCGTCTTTCGACCAACTACGATGTGGGCGCGATTCAGGTCGATTTCGAACGTCAGAGTGGGTTTCGGCAGCCGGATCCCTCTACCTATTTCGGTGTAGCTAAGGGCAATAACACTGATAATACGCTCGGGGTCTGGCCCCAGATCGCGAACTGGGATGACGAGAGCCAAAACATTCCTAGCGGTGGGGGTTCCATGACCTCGCACAGTGGATCTGACGTGCCCCTCAACCATGATAGGGATGCACCTTTCGGGAACGGCCAGCACTACTTCGCCCTCGGTGTCTCGACCAATTGGGACCGGACGCTTCCGGAGGAGCCCGAGTTTGCTGCGCCGGATACTTACAATATCGAGCTCACGGCGACCGTGATCCCGGATTGATGCCGTTGCGGGTGTCCGCGATGGATGTCGCACCATTGCGGTAACGGAGCGGCGGCCCTACAGGGCCGCCGCTCGCAGGATGAGGGGAGGCGGAGGGCGGCGCCATGGATTCTCGAGCAAGAATGGGGGCCGGACTGCTCCTGGCGATAGGGCTGTCGCCCTGCGCGCAGGCGCAGCACTCGGAGAGCGCCCAGATCGTGGAGGTGGCGGTGACGGTCGAGGACGTTGCGGTGCTGGAGGTCGGCGAGGCGAGCGGCTCGATCCTGATATCCGATAACCTGCGAACGGGCTGGCTACCGGACCCCGACGCGGACGAGCCGGGGCAGATTCGCCTTGCGACAAACTTCTGCGTGGATGCGATCCGGATTGACTTCCCGCGCAGCGACGCGTTCCGCGATGCCGGCGGTGATTTCTTCGGCGAGGCCCTTGGCATCAGTACGGGCCATACCCTGGGCGTGGTGCCGGTTGCCGCTGTCCCGGACCCTGCCGGGGGCGGCGTCAATTTCCAGGCCTTCGGGGGAACAAGCCAGCTTTTTGGCGTGCCGCCTGAAGCACCGCTGCGGGGTGGGGCCGACACCCCGTTCGAGGTGAACGGTCACGCCGCTACGGGCGGCGACTTCTGCGCCGGCATCCACGATGTCTATCTCAGCGTGGTCGGCAAGTGGGACGTAACCCTGCCGGATGAGCCGACGTTCGCTGACCCCGATACCTACAGGATCGAGCTGACCGCGACGATCCTGCCCTGATGGCGACACCGCTCGCCGCTCGCTAGACGTGAGGAGATTACCAACGTGTTCCGGATGCCCCGCATGCTGGCTGCGGCAGCCCTGGCGGCCGCCCTGATCGGTCCCGGCATTGACCCGGCCTCGGCCCAGCAAAATCTCACGGTGCGGCCGATGAAGGTGGAGGCCGACATCCCGGCGAACCGGACCTCCCGGGTGACGCTACGGGTTCAGAACCACCACGCGAGCCAGGCGGAGACGCTGCGCCTCGAGGTGGTGGACCTGGCCCAGAGAAAGGATGGCCGGTTGAGCATTGTTGACGGGACACGGCGCGAGACGCTCGGCGAGCTGGCGCGCCAGGCCTCCAGCCGGGACTGGATCGAGCTGCCGTCCGATACGGTGGTCGTCGAGCCCGAGACGGTGGCGGAGATCCCTGTCCTGCTCCGGGTCCCGCCCGATGCGCGCGGCGCCTATGTCTCGGCCATCCGGGTGCTGACCGAGGCGCCGCCGACGCCTGAGCGCGGCGAGCAGCAGGACCAGCAGGGTTTTTTTGCGTTGAGCTTCGGCTTCCTGATTCCCTTGCTCACCGAGATCGAGGGCCGCCCCGTGCGCCAGGATGTCGGGCTCAGCGACGTGTCCATGCGCTTCGACGACGGCCGCGATGCGGACGGCAACGAGATCGGCGAGCCGACCACCCGCGTGGCCTTCGCCATCGACAACCGGGGGCGTACCCACTCCAGCGTGCAAGGCGACCTGCGGGTGGAGAGGCGCGTCGGGGATAGCTGGCGCCTGGTTACGCGCACGGAGCTCGCTCGGAGGAACGTCCTGCCCGGTGCGAGTCTGGAGCTCGCCCGGGACCTGGAGCGGCGCCTGCCCTCGGGCGAGTACCGTCTGGTCGGCGAGATCGCGGTGGACGGGCGGCGCGAGCCACGCCTCGTCAAGGAGATCGACTTCGAGGGAGACCCGGACACGGACTCGGTGGCGTATGACACGGCGCTCCGTCTGGAGCCCGCCTCCATCGACCTGGGCGTGGTCCCCGGTGCCACGCGAGCCGAGACGGTGGCGGTGACGAACCCGGCCGACAGGCCGGTGACCGTGGAGGCTGCAGTGCGCACGCCGGAGGCGCTGCGGGGTGTAGCGATGGGCGACCTGATGGGGGATCAGCTCTCCGCTGCGCCTTGGGTGCAGATGCGCCCGGAACGCTTCACGATCCGCCCGGACGGCCAGCGCACCATCCGAGTCATGAGCCGGGTCCCGAGGGAGGGCGTGGAGCAGGCGAACTACTATGCGGATATCGTCCTCGAGGGCCGGTACGCGGATGGGCAGAGCGCCGGGCAGACCCGCTCGATGCTTCGCCTGCAACACGAGGCGGTGGAGCCGGTGGTGGAGGCCTCGATCGGCCGTATCGGTGTCGCTCTCGGCGATGAGCCGTCGAGCGCGGTCGTGCAGTCGAGGCTCACGAATACGGGCAGTGTCCATCTAGACCCGGCTGCCGGTGTCGAGCTGATCAGCGGGACCGGCCGGATTGTCGTTCGCTCGGACCTTGCCGGTGAGGCGGGGGTCCTGCTCCCGCTGGGGGTGCGCGATCTCGGCGGTACGCTGGACCTGTCCGCGGTGGAGCCGGGCGAGTACACCCTGCGCCTCACCTCCTACCAGGGTGGGACACGGATCGCACAGGAGTCGGTCGCCGTCCACATCGGCGACGTCGCCGATGGCGGCGAGCGGGAGCTGATGGTCACGGGCGGATCGGGCGCAGCAGCGCGGGCGGAGTGAAGACGGGGGTGCCGACGCGGTTTGCTCCGCAGGCGGCGGAGCAGCGAGCGCGGTTTGCGCGCACGCTTGGGGGGGCGGATGATCAAGGGGTTTCTTCGTCACGTTGTGCTCGGCACTGCCGTGTGGATCAGCCTGCCGTTCGCCATGGCGGAGCAGGACGAGATCCTGATCAGCAATGTTTTCGTGGATGCCCGCCTGCGCATGGCCCTGGAGGATGTCAGCGCCCAGGCGGGCGTGAACATCATCGCCGATCCCACCGTCAGCGGGCTGGTCACGGTTGAGCTCGACGAGGTCAGCGTCGACAAGGCCCTGGAGCTCTTGCTCGCAGGGTCGGATTACCAGGTCTATCGGCATCCCGACTATTACCTGGTTTTCAGCCCCGATGAGTCGTCGGCGATCTTCCCCTCGGTCTCCGAGACGCGGCTCATCCGGCTTGATCATAAAAGAGCCGAGGAGGCGCGGGCGATGTTGCCCAACGCGCTTCAGCGCTACGCGCGGGTGGGTCGCGAGTCCAACATGCTGGCGATCACGGCGCCGGTCTCGCTCCTGGAGCAGATCGTGGCGGAGCTCGGGGTCATTGATACCCCGGGGGGTGAGCAGACCCGCTTTGTGGGGCTGGAGCACATCAGGGCGGGGTCGGCTCGCGACTTGCTGCCGCCGCGGCTGCAGCGATACGTGCGGGTGGACGACGAGCGGAACACAGTCGCGGTAACGGCCCCGGCGGGACCGCTTGAGCGGATCCTTGGGCAGCTGGACGAGCTCGATACGCCCGGGCTCACCGTGGACCTTGACCTTCCTGCATCGGGGGGTACGGAGCTGGTCAAGCTAGGGCACGTTTCTGCAGGGACGGCGATGGACCTATTGCCGGAGGCGCTGCACGCCTATGTGCGCCCGAACGCGGAGTCCAACACCCTGGCGGTCTCCGCGCCGGCGCAGATACGCGCCGGGATCCTGGCAGATCTCGCCGCGATCGACGTACCGCGCCACCATGTGATGCTCGACGCGCGGGTCGTAGTGCTCGAGCGCGGGGATCTGCTCGACTTTGGCGTCAACTGGGACTTCCCCACAGCCACTGCGGGTACGTTCATCGACGACGAGACGAACCCGAGCTGGCCCTGGGGGCTGCGCATCGGGTTCACGCCGGGGCGTGAGTTCACCAACGCCCTGGCCATGACGCTCAATATGCTGACCCAGAATGAGGAGGCCACCATCGTCTCCACCCCCCAGGTGTTGGCTCAGGACGGCAAGGAGGCGGAGATCAGTGTCGTCACCGAGGAGTGGTTCGAGATAACCACGGATGCGACGACCTTCGCGCGCGCGCAGCTGGAGCAGATCGAGACCGGAACCGTCCTCGCGATCACGCCACAGGTCGGATCGAACGGCGAGCTGACCCTGGACATGGATATCGAGGTCAGCGATGTGGTCGGGCGGGGGGCGTCGAACCTGCCGGTGGTCAGCCGCCGCACTGCGCACAGTACGGTGCAGGTCGAGAACGGGGGGACGGCGGCCGTGGCAGGCTTGGTGGATACACGCTCGCGGTTTACGCGAACCGGCGTTCCGGGGGTTGGTAGGCTGCCGCTGCTCGGACGCGCCTTCCGCAGTGATCAACTCGACCACGAGGCGCGGCAGGTGGCCGTGTTCGTGACCGCCACCCTCGTCGAGGAGTCGGATCGGTTGTTCAGCGACGGACGCCGCGAGCTGCCACCGGTAGAGGTTATCGATGAGGACGAGTTCCGGGATGCGCTGGCAGCGGCCCTCAGCCGGCTGGAGACCGGGGCAAGGAGGGACGAATGACCAGGGCAGAGGCGAGCAGTCGGCGTCGGCCGCGCCTGCTGCTGCTTGCGCTTCTAGTCGTCCTGGGATTGAGCGGTTGCGCGACCACAGAGCGGGGCGTGGCCATGAGCCGGGAGGCGGTGACGCCGATCACGGTTGGCCAGGCTACTCCGGTAGGCGCCGATGAGCTGGCGGAGGCGATGCTCCGGGCAGGATTCGATCGGGACCAAATCCTTGATATCGGCCCAGCGATACGGAACGCCCTGGCAACATCGGGCGGGGCGCAGGTGCGGGATGACAGCAGCGTGGAGGCGCTTTTCGCGGTTCACTCTGGCCGGCTCTATGTGACGAGCCGCAGTCGGGGCAACTTCATTCAGGAGCTGCCCGGGGCAAGTGCCGCCAACGGCGGCGGTTGATCCTGGGGCGGGGCATCGATGATGGTCTGGTCTTGCGCGCGGCCATCGGAGGCCGGACCGCCGGACAGCGCGCGTGGCTGCGACCCTGACAGCCCAGGGCGCGGTCGGTTTCTGGCCGGCGCTACCGCCGAATACCGGTTGACAATCTCACGCGACGCAGAACTGGTACGGTCCAATTCTGCACAGGCAATGGAAGATCCGGCATAACCCACTGAGTAATGGAAGGGGCAAGTGTAACCCCCTGATGTGTGGTCGCTTTGGCGCTGGCGAGACTTTAGCCAATCGGTCTCGAAGGCCCTCGGTCGGCGGGTTCAGCCGACTTTCTCCACACGGTTTTCCACAGGTTTTGTGGAATCGTTCAGCCGCGCATGCGCCGCGATCTCCCGAAGCCGTTGTGGGCCGATGCCGTCAATGGCCTCGAGCTGCTCGATGCGTTGGATGGGGCGCATGGCGGCGATCGCCGCGGCGCGCTCGGGACCGACGTGCGGTATCTCCTGGAGCTCTTCGATCGAGGCGGTGTTGAGATCGATCGGTCCCTGCGCTGCCTCAGGCGCCTCGCGCGGTTGCCTGCGCTGGCCCTGTTTTCCACCGGCCGGCATGGCCGGCTCCAGGCTCAGTTGGGCGTGGTCCGCGAAGATCTCCAGCAACTCCTCCTGCAGCACGGTCCGCGGTCCCCGCGCCAGGGCCAGATCGTCCACATCGAAAAACAGTGCGGCCCGCCGCTCGCCGTCCATCCCCTGCGCCGCCGCCTCGGCCAGCAAAGCGAGCACAATCCGGTGCGCGTCCTGTGCCGGCTGCACCGCAGCGCGGCAGCGCTCGAGTTCCACCGCAACCGACTCGAACAGCTCCGGTGAGCGGGGGAGGGCTTCCAAGCCCGGGTTCTGGGTGACGCGGCGCTGGATGCGGCGCCATCCCTCGTCGAGTGTTTCGCCTCGCCCCCAGAGGGCGACGGCCAGGGCGAGTGCGGCGCTGAGCCCGTCGGCATCCAGGCGCGCTATAGCCTCGGACACCGCCGGATCGACCCTGCGGCGCTGGCGCTGCAACCGGGCGTTGCGCCAGCGCCGTGGCAGGGCCCGCGCGTGATCAACGAGCCATTGCCCCAGCGCGACGGCGCCGCGCAACAGCCCGCCGATGACCACAAAGAGCAGCTGCACGCCGCCGACGAGGGCAGCGAAGACCATGTAGACCATCTGCAGCTGCGCCGCCTTCTGCCCACGGACCTGGACACCGAAGACCTTCGCCGAGGAGCGGTTGGGGCGGAACCAGTTGAACGAGCCGAGCCGGTTGCGCGTCGAGACGCTCGCCCCGCTTTTGGACAGATTCAACTTGGTCGGCCCCTTGCCGTAGCGCCCGCGCAGGATGAACCGGCCGTTTTGCAGCGCTACCTGGGTGTTCTTCGCCGGCGTGACCGAGGCGCGGACACCGCGCCGGGTGTTCGCCGTCAGATTCACATCGGCCGCCCGCGCCTGGGCGCGCAGCGCTACCCCGCCAGTACGACTCGCCCGAAGGTACTTGCCGCGGTGCTCGATGCGCCGCTGCTTGCCGTAGGCGTCTTTGTTGCCGAGATTGAACAAACCCATGGTTGGCCTCGTCGGTACGCTGCGGTCCGTGTAGCGGCCGGATCCGGGGCCGGGCTGCGCAGCGGCGCAGCCGGCTAACTGGCTGCGCTGCGCGCCTCGCGGGTGGTCCGCGAGGGCGCCGGCGGATCAGGCGGGAGCCGCCGCCCCGAGGCGCGGCCAGAGGTCGCCCGGCGGCATGGGCCGGGCGTAGTAGAAGCCCTGTGCCTGGTCCACCCCGTGCCGGCTTAGGGCCTCGGCCTCCGCAGCGGTCTCCACGCCCTCGGCGACGGTCTCCATGCCCAGGCTGGCGGCGATTCCCACGGTCGCCCCGACGATCCGGCCGGAGACGGGGTCATCGAGGAGGCCCTGGGTGAAGCTGCGGTCGATCTTGACCTGCTGCGCCGGCAGTTGCTGGAGGTAGAGTAGCGACGAGTAGCCGGTGCCGAAGTCGTCGATGGCGAACGGGGTCCCCTGCTCGGCGAGCGTGCGCATGGCCAGCGCCATGGGCTGGAGCTCCTCGCTGAAGCCGCGCTCGGTGATCTCCAGCTCCACCTGCGGCTGCGCCAGGCGGGTCTCGGCAAGCGCCTGCCGCAGCCGGGGCGCGAAGCGGGGCTCGAGCAGCTCCTGCGGGCTGATGTTCACGGCCACCGGCGGCACGGTGATCCCCTCAGCCATCCAGGCGCGGACCTGGCGGCAAACGGCCTGCAGGATCACCCCGGTGAGCTCCTCGATGCGCCCGGTGCGCTCGGCGAGGGGGATGAACTCGCCCGGCGAGATCCATCCGAGTTTCGGGTCGTGCCAGCGGGCGAGGGCCTCCATCCCGGTCATGTCGCCGGAGGCCAGGTCGAAGCGAGGCTGGTAGTGCGGCTCGATGCAGCCTTCGTCCAGCGCCTTGTCAAGGCGCTGGACGAGATGGATCTGCTCCGAGACCCCGAGCCGGCCGGTGCCGTTCTGGACCACCCGGACCCGGCCGGCGCCGCGCTGGTTGCCGGTGAGTAGGTGGAGGAGGCTGGTGAGCTCATCGAGGCGCTCGCCGTCATCGGGCGCCTGGACCACGCTAACGGCGACGGTGGGACGGATCTGCTCCATGCCGGTGGTGATCGGCTCCTGGAGCGCCGCCGCGGCGCTGGTGCCGATGGCCTCCGGATCGCAACCGGGGGCCGCGGCCGGCGCCCAGACCAGGAGCTCGTTGGCCTCCCAGTGCCCGAGGCTGGCCTGTTCCGGCAGAGCGGCCCGGAGCCGGGCAGCGGTGGCGGCGAGCAGCCGGTCTGCCGAGGCCGTCTGGCGACTGGCGCGCAGGCCGGCCGCATCCTCAAGGTAGATGCTCATCAGAGCGAGGGGAGCAGGGTGCTCCCCCTCAGCGGCGGCCTCGCAGAGATCTAGGCCGCGCACCTGCCTCAGGCGCTCCTCCTCGCTGATCTTCGTCTCCATGGCGGGTCTCGGCGTCTCTGCCTCGGTCGTGCCCTCAGTTTATGCCACACATGCTACTTAAAAAGGCTGGAGCGCGCCGCGCTCGGCATGGGCGCGTCTCTGGAGCGCCTCCCCCCGGGCGCTAAGCTCACGGGTTTGCTGCCGCAGTTCCTGCCAGGCTCGAGCGAGTTCGACGATGGCTTCCAGGTCCCGGGTCAGCTCCAGGGCTTCCTGTTGCAGCAGGGCCTGCTCATCCGGAAGCCCCCGCCCCTCGACAAACAGGGGCTCGCCCACGACGCCGCTGAAGGCTTCATGGCGCTCGTCGAGTTCCTGAGCCTGGTCGAGCAACGCCTTGGTATCGGCATGCAGGGCCCGCGCTTCGGTGATCAGATCTCGTACCTCCGCGCGGAAGCCCGGGGGCGCGATCCATGTCAGAGCTCCGGCTCGGGGTAGGTGCTCCCCGGCTTTATCCAGGCGCTCCGCCCGGGCTTCGAGCCAGCTGTCAAACTCCTCAATATCCTCCTCGGTCTCATCGCCGAGGACCATGCGCTCCACGCCGTAGCCGAGGTTTTCCCCAAGCCGTTCGACGGCGTAAAGGGAGCCGATCAGGCCTGCCCAGACGACAAGCAGGGTAGATATGACCGTCAGTAGCGTTCGCATCCTGTCCTCGAGTGGCCGCTCTAGATGGGTCTTTTACGGATCCGCCGAATGCCGTGAGGCAATGCATGCCCATGAGGAAGTGGGCCGGCTTCCGGCGGCAGGCTGGGTTGCTGACTTGGGAGAGAGAAGATGGTGGGCCGTGCAGGATTCGAACCTGCGACCAGCGGATTAAAAGAGCACGACGTGGGGGATTTAGGCCCTTGTTTGGCGCGCCCTAAGTCAGTAAAAACAATATCCTATAAAACATCAGCCAGTCTGCATTAGTCGCGAATAGCCGCGGTAGTGTCGCATGAGTGTCGCACAAATGTCGCATAAAAAGGGGCGTGTCGCCCAGTCGGGATCGAGGCCTAGCGACAGCATCTGTCGCTCGGTCGTGGTTGCCTGGATGTCACGCTTCCAAGGG